>NZ_JBFTLX010000139.1:0-33157 GCF_056396665.1 Cupriavidus sp. 05T313
GTACATGGCGGGGCCATTTTGGCCAAGTGCGAACGGTAGCGGCCCTTGATGTAAAGGAATTTTATTTCAGAATTAAAATTATTGTGACGAAAAGTAGGATTAATTAGATGGATTTTACCGAGAAGGTAGAGTAATTTCGCCCGGCATTCGTCCTTGTTCTAATAAGGACTAGCGAGAGAAATCTTGGATTTCTTGGCGCGCAAGGAAGTCTTTCTCAAAGGGCTCGGCGTGGGGTTGTCTGGCCTGAATTCCTCTAGATCGATAGAGCACTAGACCAATGTCCGGAATTCGGGAACGTCCTTGTGGACAGTGACCTCCCTCTCCTTGCATGTGGCTTGTTCGCTTGCCTGGGCGACAGAAAGCATCAGATGGCGAATCAAAGTTTTCATTCACAGGTCATGCACTACATTTAATCGGAGCATTTTGAATGCAACTCAGACTATTTCGCCTCTTATTTAGACTGCTTGATGCTATTTCATCCAGCCTGGCGGCGCGGCTCGCTGTCGCGGTGTTCTACGCGCCGCGCAAGTTTCCGGCGGCTAGATGGTGAATACCACGGTCTTCACCCCCGCAGGCGGCCTCTACCTGCTCCTGGGCGTCCTGTTGTTTTGCGCGGGGACGATGCTGGGCATCCCCCACGGGCTAACGAAGCGCAGCGGAGATGCCAAAAGAACTGAGCTTTGGCGCATTGCCCACCTCTCGACCTGCGTTGGGGGCGTATCGATCATTGCGCTCACGGTGGCGTTGGAAAGACTGTTTGCGGCCGCTGCGGTCTATACCCTGGCGCCCTTCTCTGCGGCCGCGTACAGCTTTTTCCTGGCCTGCACGCTCAGTGGATTGTTGAATAAGGCGTGGGATGACGATCGAACACAGGCCAGTGCTGCGCTCATCTACGGCCTGCAGATCTTTGCCTCTGCACTGTCGGTCGTTGCGGTAGGCGGCTTTTTTGCCACCTTATTTTTGAAAGTCGCGTCATGACAGCAACCAATTCCTCGGGTTTTCTGACGTACCCCGAGAACGTTGGCCATGAGTATCAGGATCTTCGTTGCTCCATCGAAGCTGATGCACTGACCTCCTTGCTGCTGCCAGCATTCGAGCTAGAGCCGTGTGTCGAGATCATCGTGCAACGGCAACTTTCGAGACCGTATCTACCTGGTGACAGAGCACGCGAGGAGCGACGGATACGAGAGCGATTTCCAAAGTTCATGGCGTTGTCATGCGCCCGGTTTCGAAGCGATGCTGCGCCCGACAAAACCGCGTCGCAGATTGAGCGGTTTGTGCGCGGACGTAGCGTTCCCCTTGAGTAGGTACCCTTGGCCGCCCCAGCGGATACCATCGCCGACCTGCTCACGATGCTCGACTCTGCCGTGGACACTTCCGGCCCACCGGTCGCGGAGAAAAATAGTCCCGCGTCGGCCGCGCCGGAGTTGGAGTTGGAGCCTGCCACGGCTACGCAAGCACCAGCATCGCCATTTTTTTCAATTTTCCAGTGCATTTTCGTACATGTCCGATTGATATTTGGACAAGTAACGTTCTTTCACCCATCAACCTCCGTCAATCGCGTGTAATCGTCGACTTTCGCTTGACCCATTCAATTCGCGCCGCTACAGTACGCGGGTTATTAATTCCAGGGCTTGCCCAGTGAGCACTTGTTCCGACGACAGTAGTCGATCCAGGATCGGCACCTCCGCCTGACCGGAGCACGGTACCCTCAGCGACCGTGCCCCGCTTGCGGCATGGTGCTATCGAGGCCGGACGTCCTGTCCCGCCTCTCTTCTTGAATACGGCTTCACTCTTCTGACCCCGCATGCGTTGCAGCTTGCCGCTGCCCGCGTTTGCCCGTGTCATTGACAAGACTCACCGGATCTTCCTGATTGTTACGGGAGTTCTTATGGTGTGGCACGAATTCGCCCTGCGCTTGCTTGAAGCGCTCGCGCTGGGCGCGTGTATCGGTACCGAACGGCAGTTGCGCCAGCGTATGGCGGGGCTGCGCACCAACGCGCTGGTAGCCGCCGGCGCGGCCTTGTTCGTATCGGTTTCCGCCTTTACCTTCGATCCTCAAGGCCATGCGCGCATTGCCGCGCAGGTCGTTTCCGGCATCGGCTTTCTCGGTGCCGGCGTGATCATGCGCGACGGCCTGAACGTGCGCGGCCTGAATACCGCCGCCACGCTGTGGTGCTCCGCCGCCGTGGGCGTGCTCGCCGGCCTTGGCCACGCCGCGGAGGCCGCGATCGGCACCGCCTGCATCCTTTGCGCCAATTTCGGCCTGCGCATGCTGGGCCAGCGCATCAACCGCGGCGGCACGTCCATCACCCCCGAAGTGGAGATGGTCTACCGCATCACCACGGTCTGCACCGCGCAGGAAGAAATCCGTGTGCGCGGCTTGCTGTTGCATGCGCTGACGGAAATGCCGGCCTTGCTGTTGCAGTCCCTGCACAGCGAGGACACCGCCGCTGGCGGGCACATCGAAGTCCGCGCCGATGTGCTGGCCGCGCCCGGCAATGAAGGCAAGCTGGAGCAGATCGTCAGYCGCATCAGCATGGAGAAGAGTGTTTCCCTCGTGCGCTGGGCCATTCCGGCCGGCGCGCTCGAATAACCCCAAGGAGATAGAAAGGAGCTGGATATGCGTTTGTTCAACTGGATGCTCCCCCAGACCACCAACCGCCGTACCCCCCAGGCAAGCCGCGGCGCAACCGCCCAGCTGTTCCAGGTGGTACTGCTTTGCAAGGACGACTATGGCGCGGGCCTGGAGCAGCAGATTCGCCGTGAACTGGCGTCGCGCGAGCTCTCGCTGCAACGCCTGCGCATGCGGCAATGCGAGCGGCGCGAACTGATCGAGATGCGCGTGCTGGTGCACTGCCAGCCCGGCGGCAGGCCCGGCATGGTCAGCCTGGTGCAACGACTGGGCCTGGAACCGCTGGTCCGCGCGGTGCGCTGGGAAACCGTTCCGCAGCCCGAGCGCGCGCTCGCCGCGGCCTGAGCCCCCGATCCACCGATCCAAACCGATTGCCGGAGGAAGAACATGGACCCCGACCCTTCTAGCAGGCGGCGCCGAAGGCATGGCGCGATCCCGTTGGCCTGATTCCGCTTCCTGCTCCCTGCCGGAACCGCGAAACCCACCACCCGGATCCGCCAGGCTCCCTTTGCGTGACGCGGCATCCTGACTGCCCGCGCGCGGGATCCACCCCTTCCTTCCGCGCTGCCACCCACCCGTAAGCAACACGGGCGATTTCGCCCATCACCGGCTACCTGCGCGGACTTGCCCTCCCGTAGCGCCGGGGATGCGTCACGCCTGTCGATTCCTGTCGTCCGCGGATCCCGCCTTGATGCGATCCCGGCGACGAAGCACCGGCAACAAGCGGCGCGCTTGCCCTGGCGGCGGCGCCCACCCGAGGAGAAAACCAATGCAAACGCCCACCACTCGCCAACGCTTGCTCCTGCGCCGGCCGCCAGGCCTTGCGCTCGCCGCCGCCTGCGCGGCCTGCATCGTACTGGCCGGCTGCGATGCCAACAGCCTGTTCGGCGCGCATGCCAACACGCCCAGGCAGAGTACCGAACCGGTGCGCGAGGGCAACTTCATCACGGTGCCCGAGGCATCACCGCTGCGCACCCAGCTGCAGGTGCAGACCATTGTCGAGCAGGTGCTGGAGCGTCCCATCGAGGTGCCCGGCTCGATCGAGGCCGACGCCGCCAAGCTGGTCAAGATCGTACCGCCGCTGGCCGGGCGCATCGTCCGGCTGCACGCCGCGCTGGGCGATGTCGTGCGCAAGGGCGATCCTCTCTTTACGCTGGATTCCGCCGAACTGAGCGCGGCCCAGGGTGAGGCCGGCAAGGCGCGCGCCGCCTTGCTCGAAGCGAAGCTGAACCTGGATCGCCAGCGCACGCTGTTCGAGGCGGAGATCGTGGCGCGCAAGGACTACGAGCAAGCCCAGCTTGCCTACTCGCAGGCAAGCAGCGACGCCGAGACCACGGCGGCCCATCTCGCGCAACTTGGCGCCGCCGGCACCGCGCCGTCGCATCGCCAATACACCATGACGGCGCC
This sequence comes from Cupriavidus sp. 05T313, assembly GCF_056396665.1. Classification (NCBI taxonomy): domain Bacteria; kingdom Pseudomonadati; phylum Pseudomonadota; class Betaproteobacteria; order Burkholderiales; family Burkholderiaceae; genus Cupriavidus; species Cupriavidus sp. 05T313. The sequence goes on from NZ_JBFTLX010000139.1 coordinate 4,043, forward strand.
GCTGGCGGGCCGCGTCATCGAACTCGAGGGCGCGCAGGGCGGCTTCTGGAACGACACCGGCGCACCGGTCATGACCGTGGCCGACCTGTCCACCGTCTATCTCGCGGCCAGCGTGTCCGAGAAAGATATCGCTTCGATTTTCGTCGGCCAGCCCGCCGAAATCCTGCTCAATGCCTACCCCGGCAGGCCCGTGACCGGCCAGGTCCGCTACATCGGCGAGATCCTCGACCCCGACACCCGCACCGTCAAGGTCCGCGTGGCGGTCGACAACAAGGACGGACGCTATCGCCCCGGCCTGTTCGCCAAGGTGATCTTCGCGGGCGAAAAGCATCCGGCGCTGCTGGTGCCGCCGGCGGCACTGCTGCAAAGCGGGCTCTACACCCGCGTGCTGGTGGAAAAGGCGCCCTTCCGCTTCGAGCCGCGCGTGGTCACCACGGGCGCGCATGCCGACGGGCAAGTCGAGATCCTCGCCGGGCTCAAGGCGGGCGAGCGCATCGTCGTGAAGAACGGAGTCCTCCTCCATGATTGACCGCCTCGTTACCCTATGTTTCGACCGGCGTGCCATCGTCTGGCTGGTCTTCGCGCTGGTGGCGCTGTATGGCGCCTATAGCTGGAAACAACTGCCCGTCGAGGCCTATCCGGACATCGCCGACGTCACGTCGCAGATCGTTACCCAGGTGCCAGGCCTGGGCGCGGAGGAAATCGAGCAACAGATCACCATCCCGCTGGAGCGCGCGCTGCTGGCCACGCCCGGCATGCATGTGCTGCGCACCCGCAGCCTGTTTGCGCTGTCGCTGATCACCGTGGTGTTCGAGGACGGCACGGACGGCTACTGGGCGCGCCAGCGTTTGCAGGAACGCCTGAACGAGGTGGACCTGCCTTATGACGCCAAACCCGGGCTAGACCCCTACACCTCGCCAACGGGCGAGTTCTACCGCTACACGCTGGAGTCCGACACGCGCGACCTGCGCGAACTGTCGGAGCTGCAGGCCTGGACCGTGATACCGCGCCTGAAGAAAGTCCGCGGCGTGGTCGACGTGACCAACTTCGGCGGGCTCACCACGCAGTTCATGCTGGAACTCGACCCCGCGCGGCTGACCCAGTACAACCTGACGCTGGCGCAGGTGACCGATGCGCTCAACGCCAACAACGTCAACGCCGGCGGCAGCGTCATCGACCGCGGCGAGCAATCCTACGTGGTGCGCGGCGTGGGCCTGCTGCGCTCGCTCGACGACATGGGCAACGTGGTGGTCACGAGCAAGGGCGGCACGCCCGTGCTGGTCAAGGACCTCGGCACGCTGCGCTATGGCAATGTGGAGCGGCGCGGCATCCTGGGCAAGGACGACAACCCCGACACGATCTCCGGCATCACCCTGCTGCTCAAGGATTTCAACGCCTCGCAAGCGCTTGAAGGCGTGCACGAAGCCGTGCGCGACCTCAACGACAACCTGCTGCCCAAGGACGTGAAGGTCGTAGCCTATCTCGACCGCACCTCGCTGATCGACGCCACCATGCGCACCGTGGGCTTCACGCTCACGGAAGGCATGCTGCTGGTCGGCGTGGTGCTGCTGCTGTTCCTCGGCAGCCCCCGCGCCGCGCTGATCGTGGCGCTGACGATCCCGCTGTCGCTGCTGATCGCCTTTGTCTTCATGTATCACCTGCGCATTCCGGCCAACCTGCTGAGCCTGGGCGCGATCGACTTCGGCATCCTGGTGGACGGGGCCGTGGTGCTGGTGGAGAACATCCTGCGCCGGCGCGAACAGGAAAAAGACCGCGTGCTGACGCCGCGCGACGCCATCGATGCCACCTTGCAGGTGGCGCGGCCCATGTTCTTCGGCATGCTGGTGATCGTGGCGGCCTACCTGCCCTTGTTCTCCTTCGAGCGCATCGAGTACAAGCTGTTCTCGCCCATGGCCTTCGCGGTTGGCGCGGCGCTGATCGGCGCGTTGATCGTGGCCCTTGCGCTGGTGCCCGGGCTGGCGTGGATCGCCATGCGCAAGCCGCGCCGCATCTTCCACAATCCCGTGCTGGAATGGCTGGCGATGCGCTACCGCGCCGCGCTGGAACGCGGCATCGGCCGGGTGCGCTGGGTGGCCGCGAGCTGCGCCGTGGCCCTGGCCTGCGTGCTGGCGCTTGGCGCCAGCATCGGCCGCGATTTCCTGCCCTACCTGGACGAAGGCTCCCTGTGGCTGCAGGTGCAGATGCCGCCTGGCATCACCCTGGAGCGCGCCTCCGCGATGGCCAGCGAACTGCGCCGGGTCACGCGAGAGTTCCCGGAAGTGTCCTACATGGTGACGCAGACGGGCCGCAACGACGACGGCACCGACTACTGGACGCCCTCGCATATCGAAGCCAGCGTCGGCCTGCATCCGTACAAGACCTGGGCCTCCGGCATGACCAAGCAGCAACTGATCGACAAGCTGGCGGCGCGCTACGCGCAGATGCCGGGCTACACGGTCGGCTTCATGCAGCCGATGATCGATGGTGTGCAGGACAAGCTCTCCGGCGCCCATAGCGACCTGGTGGTCAAGGTGTTCGGCGACGACCTTCGCGACGTGCGCCGCATTGCCGGTGAAGTCGCCACCTCGCTGCGCGGCGTGCCCGGCGCGGCCGACGTGGCGATCGACGTGGAACCGCCGCTGCCCAACCTGAAGATCGACCTGGACCGCGCCGCCGCCGCGCGCCACGGCATCAACGCGGCCGACGTGGCCGAGCTGATCTCCACCGGCATTGGCGGCTCGCCGGTCGGCCAGCTCTATGTGGGCGAAAAGAGCTACGACATGACGGTGCGTTTCCCGGCGGTGGTGCGCTCCAGCGCGGATAACATCGGCGGCCTGATGCTGACGGCGGCCAACGGCGCCAAGGTGCCGCTGGCGGAAGTCGCGCGCATCACCACCGTCTCCGGCGAAAGCGTGATCGTGCGCGAAATGGCGCGCCGCCACATCATCGTGCGCCTGAATGTGCGCGACCGCGACCTGTCCAGCTTCCTGAAGGAGGCGCAGCCCGCCATCGAACGCGCCGTGTCCTATGACCACAAGCGCAACCAGATCGAATGGGGCGGCCAGTTCGAGAACCTGGAACGTGCGCAGGCGCGGCTGGCCATCATCCTGCCAATGACGCTGGCGCTGATGTTCGTGCTGCTGTTCGCCGAGTTCCGCAACCTGCGCCAGCCGGCGCTGGTACTGCTGGCGGTGCCGCTGGCCACCATCGGCGGACTCGCGGCGCTGCATCTGCGCGGCATGACGCTGAATGTGTCCAGCGCGGTCGGGTTTATCGCCCTCTTTGGCGTGGCGGTGCTCAACGGCGTGCTGATGATCGCGCAGATCAACCGGCTGCGCGCGCAGGACGGCATGGGTCTGCGGCAAGCGGTGATCGAAGGCGCGGCGAGCCGCATGCGGCCGGTGCTGATGACCGCCACCGTCGCCGCCATCGGGCTGACGCCCGCGATGCTGGCGGTCGGGCTCGGCAGCGACGTGCAGCGCCCGCTGGCAACCGTGGTCGTGGGTGGTCTCTTTACGGCCACCTTGCTGACCCTGCTGTTGCTGCCTGCCCTTTACTACCTGGTGGAAGCACGCGCCGAGCGCGCGGCCCAACGTTCCGGGGATTTGGAAACCGATGCCGAAGGCAACGCACCGGCGGCCAGCGCCGCGGGCCAGGCCTGAGGAGAACCCAATGCAAATCAAGAACAAGATCCACAAGAACCTGCAAGCTGCCCCCGCCCTGCGCAACACCCTGCTCGCCACACTGGTGCTGGCGGCATCCGCATCCTGGGCGCAGGACACCACCGCCACCGCTGCGGCGGCGGCCAGTGCGCCGGTACGCTTCGCCACCTATCTCGACGCGGTGGAGCGCCAGAACATCGGCCTGTCGGCGCAGCAGGAAACCATCCGCAGCGCCGAGGCCGGGATCTCGATCGYCGGCGTGCGCCCGGATCCGGTGCTCAAGTACGGCCGTGGCGACATCGAGACAAGCAGTGCGGTGTCGGCCAAGCCGCCGCGCACCCATGAATTCGAAGTTGAGATCCCGATCGAACTGGGCGGCAAGCGCAGCGCGCGCATCCGTGCCGCCAGGAGCAACCTGCGCCTGACCGAGGCCAACCTGCAGGGCTTCAAGCACGCGCTCTACGCGGATTCCGCCACGGCCTTCGTCGAGGCCTGCCGCAGCCGCGAAGCCCTGGTCCGGCAGGAATCGACGCTGGCCGCGCTGGCCAATGTGGTGCGCGCCAATGAGATCCGCCGCAAGGCCGGCGACATCGGCGGACTGGAGCTATCGCAGTCGCGCGTGGAACGCGACCGCTTCGGCGTCGAAGTGAAATCCGCCCGCGCCGCGGCGCAGGCCGCCTTGCAGAAGCTGTCGATCCAACTCGGCGTGCGCGTGGCCGAGGCCTTCGGCAACGCGCCGCTGGCATGTGAATTCCAGGCGTACGACCCCGGCACCGACACCGGGGCGCTGATTGCCCGGGCGATGGAAGCGCGTGACGAGGTCCGCATCGCCCGCGCCACGCTGGATCATGCCCGCGACAACGCGGGGGTGGCGCGCGCCAATCGCTGGGTGGATCCCAGCATTGGCTTCAGCCTGACCCTGACCCCCGGCGTGCGCGCCGGCATGAACGAGGAAGGCGAGCCCACCGGCGACGGCACGCCACGCTCGCGCATGGTCGGCGTATCGGTGTCGATTCCCCTGCCCTTGTCGCGGCTGCAGCGCGGCGAGCTGATCCAGGCCGAGTCGGAGGTCACACAGGCCATGCTGGGCTTGCGCGAGGCGGAACTGAAAACCGAGGTCGACGTGCGCAACGCCTTCACCACGTTCCAGGCAGCGCGGGAAAACCTGCAACGCTATCGCGAGTCGGTGATTTCCGATGCCGACCGGGTGCTCGAAGGCATGCGCCAGTCCTATCGCCACGGCTCGGCGTCGCTGCTGGAGCTGCTCGATGCGCAGCGCGCCGCGGACGAAACCTACCTCGACTACCTCCAGGCCCAGGCGGACCTGGCGGCGGCCACCGTGGAACTGCAACTCTCCACCGGCCTGAGGCCGGCCCTTTGATGACACCGGCAGCACGAACGCCACGCATGGCACCGGCATTGCCCAATGCCATGCGTAACAGGAGAAAAACATGAAAGCAGCCAACCATGCCCCATTCCAGCGGTGGCGCCTGTATCGCCTGAGCGTGATCGCGCGGCTGGACGATGTGCCCGATGCACGCCAGGCGATGCGCTGTGCCGTCAGCGACTGCGGCCAGTACCCGCTCAACGAGCGGCAATTTCCGCTCGGCCTGCCACCGTGCAAGTCCATGCTGAGCTTCGAGGTACGCATGCCGCAGCAGCGGGCCGCGCAACTCCTGGTTGCGCTGGAACGCGCGTTGGCACCGGTTCCCATCGTGCTGCTGCGCCTGGAGGTGATGGGCGGCCATGCCGAGGCGCCCCACACGGGACGCTTCCGGCGCGGGGCCGGGCTGGTTAACGGAGCGGCGGCTTTGCCAGCCGCGGCCACGCCGGCGGCGGAACGCCAGAAAGCGGAGCCCGTGGCGGGGTGAAACCGGGCCCGCCCCGCGCGTGGCTGCGCGCGATGGGCCATTTCCATAAGCGCCTTTTTAATCACAAAACGAACTTGACACGTATATACCCGACTCCTACCATGTACATACCATGTGCATGTACATTGGAGTCCGGAATGGCCACTGCAACTGAACGGATTGTCGTACAGGTTACGGCGAGCCAGAAGCGCGCAATCGCAAATACCGCCAAGCGGCTTGGCCTCAACGTGAGTGAGCTGATGCGGCAAGCCGCGCAAGGCTTTACGCCCGCGAACGATGAGGAAGACATCAACGCCCTGCTTGAGCGCGTCAACATTTCCACCAAGGAGGCGAATGAAGCGCTGGACGATGCATTGTCATTCGTCGCTGAGTCCAACAAGCGTATCGCCGCGATGTCGAAAGGGAAGGCGTAATGGGTGTGACAGACAAAGTGTGGGACGCGCTCACGACCGTCATCAAGATGAACGAAAAGGTTGTCTCGCTGGCCGGCACGGTGAAGGAACAGCAGACAAGGATCGAGGGCCTGACAGAGCGCGTCATCCGGCTCGAAGCGACGCTTGACCTTCTGCTGCGCGCCAATGATGTGAAGAAGATCAAGGGCTAGGAATATCCCTTGACCAGTCACTTTAACCACTGAGCCCTCGAAAAGTGGCAACCCTCATGCCGGCCAAGGATGCCCCGCATCGGGCGGAACCGGATCGCAGCCACATCGACGAGGCGAGCGCCGGCACGGATTGTCCCGCGCGCCTGCCCGGCAAGATGCGGTTCTCGCTGTGGCGCGCAGCATGGATAGCGTTGCTGCTGATATTGCCAGCCCTGCCGTGGCCCATCCGCGCCGCGCCACTCCCCAGTTCCCAGCTACAAATCATCGACCGGGCCACCATTGGCGCCGGAGACGGTACACCGGCCACAGTCCCCCTGCCCTATTACTGGGACCGCTCCCGTCCCGGCGAGAGCGGCGGCGCCCGTTTCAGCCTGCGCTTCCCCGACCTGCCCGGCCGGCAGGGCATGGCAGCGCTCTATCTGGAACGTGCCGCCAACAGCTACGAGGTACGGCTCAACGGCAGCCTGCTCGCCCATGCGGGCAGCCTGTCGGCCCCGGTTCCCTATGCCGGGCAGCATCCGTTGCTGATCCCGGTGCCGGCAGACCTGCTGCGCCCGGAGAACGAACTGCTTGTCACCATCGCCGCCAGCGCCAGTTCGCGCGGGGGCCTGTCGCGGGTGGAGTTCGGCCCGCCAGCGCTATTGGAGGCGCACTACGAGCGAGCGCTCTGGTTCAAGGTCATGGGACCCGTGGTCATCGCCGCGGTCAGCGTGCTGCTGGCTTGCCTGTCGGCGCTGGTGTGGTGGCGGCAGCGCGACCCCCTGTTCGGCCTATATGCCATTTCCGAGCTCGGGTGGTCTTTCGGGCTGGTGGAGTATTTCATTGCCGACGATGCCGGCGCGCGCGACGCCTGGCTCGCCGCGGTGCTGGCCGGGCGCGCGGTCTTCATGTACGCGACCGCCAGGTTCGCCATCCTGGTGACAGGCCTGGAGACGGGCTGGCTGCGGCGGATGCTGCAACTCTACCTGGCCATCAAGATCCCGCTGATCGCGCTGATGGTGGCAGCGCACAGCACCCGCGCCATGGTGCTGGCCAATGTCATCGTCAATGTCGTGATGGCGCTGTCGATCGTTGCCATGCTGCTCCGCGCCGCCGTGACGCGCCCGGAGCGCGAACGCGTGGCGATTGCCGCCGCCCTTGGCCTGACCCTGCTTGTCTCGATGCTGGACCTGCTTCATGTCTGGTGGATCGGCGACTACTACTGGGATTCCTCGGTCACCCGCTACGTGTCGCTGATATTCAGCCTGACGATGGGTTGGCTGCTGGTCGACCGCTATACGCGCGCCACGCGCGGGCTGGCCGCGCTGAACCGCAGACTGGACAGTGCGGTCTCCCGCAAGGAACAGGAGCTGTATGACCTGTACCGCCATTCACGCGAGATGGAGCGGGAGCAGGCCGCCCTGGAAGAACGCGGCAGGATCATGCGCGACATCCATGACGGGCTCGGCAGCCAGCTGGTTGGCATCCTGTCGATGCTGCGCTCGGGCCGCGCCAGCGCGCAAATGCTGGAACAACAGCTGCAACATGCGCTCGACGCACTGAAACTGTCCGTCGACGCGCTGCAGGACACCGGTGGCGATCTCGCGACCGTACTCGGCAACCTGCGCTACCGGCTTGGTCCGCGCCTGGAAGCAGCGGGACTGCGGGTGGACTGGCAGGTGGAGCGCCTGCCAACGCTGGACGGCCTGACGCCGCAGCGGGTACGGGAACTCCACTACCTGCTGCTGGAGGTCTTCTCCAATGCCATGCGGCATTCCGGCGGCAGCGTCGTACGCGTTTGCGCGTACAAGGATGCCCGCCAGCACGTGCTGGTCATCGAGATCCACGACAATGGGCGCGGCTTCGCGCCGGAGGCGGCCACGCCTGGGAAGGGACTGGGTAATATGCGCCGGCGTGCCGAGACCATCGGGGCAATGCTGGATCTACGCTCAGCGCCGGATGGCACGACCGTACGCCTGGTGTTCGCGCTGGCGCCGCAAGCCRACAGCGGCAACGGCGAACCCTCCGCCGGACAGGGCCACGCCGCCGATCGCGCCGGGAACGGAGCGATCGGCGCGACGGACCGCGCCTGATCAGTGCCGACCGGGGCGCGGCCCCCTCATATCACACCTTGATGTCGATATTCTGGCCAAGATGAGGAGGATTGCTGGCGGGGACGCCGACTTGCGGCACCGATTGCAGCAGGGCTGCCGCGCTCTGCCCTTGCATGTCGAGCGACTTGCGCAGCATCAGCAAGGCCACCGGATCGGTACATTAAACATCATGGGTCGGGCGGCAAGGATTGCGGGAAACCTCGCTATTTCGTGTTTGGCTTTTGGCGCGCTTGGCATCTCCCTGGATTGCCTGGCGCTGGATTCAGCCGAACTTTATGAACGGGAATCGCCAAGCATCTGGGTGGTTTCCGTCTACGACGCGCAAGGCGTGCGCTTCGGCATGGGCAGCTCGGTCGTGATCGGGCCCGAGGAACTGGTCACCAACTGCCATGTGCTCAAGGGTGGCAGGTCCGTCAGCATACGGCGCGAGAAGATCACGCATGCTGCCAGCCTGCTGCATGCCGATGCCGAGCGGGATCTCTGTATCCTGCGTGCCAAGGGCCTGACCGCCCCGGCCGTGAAGATCGCGCCGTTGTCCGCGCTCAAGGTCGGGCAGAAGGTCTATGCCATCGGCGCGCCGCGCGGCTATGAACTGACGCTCAGCGATGGCCTGCTCTCCTCCCTGAACAAGGATGAACGAGACCGCATCGTCCGCCTCCAGACCACCGCGCCGATCTCGCCCGGCTCCAGCGGCGGCGGGCTGTTCAATGCGCAAGGCCAACTCGTCGGCATCACCTACCTGATGCGGACCGACGCGCAAAATCTCAACTTCGCCATTCCCGCGCAGTGGATCGCCGAGGTGCCGGCGCGTTCCGCCCAGGCGCAGCAGTCCTCCCGGAACGAGATGGTTGCGATGGCTGTCCCCGCGACCACGGCGGCGTCCCCGCCACGCCCCGTTGCCGGCCCGCAGGGCAGGCCACTGACCGGCGCCGAGCTGGCGAGCCACTTTGCGCACCTCGGCCGGGTCGACGTCATCGCGCCCTCCGGCGCCACGCTCCGGATGCAAGTCCGGGAAAGTGGCAGCCTCGACGTCACCAATGCCCTCAGCCGAAGCTCGTCGCCGGGCCGTTATCGCGTCGATGTACAAGCGAACCAGGTCTGCCTGGACCTGGCCAACCCGAAGTTCAGCGCAATGCAGGCGTGCTATGGCGTGACCGAGGCCAACGGGCGCTTCGTCATGCGCTCCGCCTCAAGCCCCTTTTACTTCTCATACACGAAATAGCCGGGCGTGGGCCACGCCGCCTGCTGCCGGATTGGCATTGGCGGCAATGTGGGTGTTCGGCTGGCTTGCGCTGCGTGCGTTACCATGTCGGCGTACGTTTCGCATTGCGCATGCCTGCGCGCCGCCACTTGCGCAGGTTTTCAGCCCGGAGCCGCCGCGGCACGGGCTTGCGCTTCATCGCACCCTCGCTGCACCCACGCCGCGCCATCGCCGTCATCACCCAATCGCCATGACCTCCGCACTACTGCTTGAAAATATCCATGACACCGCCGTCGAGCGCTTCAAGGAAGCACAAGTCACAGTGGAACGCCGCGCCGGCGCTCTCGCCGGCGACGAACTCCATCGCGCTCCCGAAGGCCACCAGATCCTGGGCATCCGCTCGGCCACGCACCTGGGCGCCGCTGAAATCGAGGCTGCCAGGCACCTCATCGCGATCGGCTGCTTCTGCATCGGCACCTCGCAGGTAGACCTGGACGCCGCGGCCCGCGCCGGCATGCCGGTGTTCAACGCACCGTTCTCCAATACGCGCTCGGTGGCCGAACTGGTGATCGCCGAAGCAATCCTGCTGCTGCGCCGCGTTCCGGAGAAGAACACCCTGGCGCATGCCGGCAAGTGGGCAAAGGGCGCCACCGGATCGTTCGAGGCACGCGGCAAGACCATCGCCATCATCGGCTACGGCAATATCGGCTCGCAGGTTGGCGTGCTGGCCGAAGCCATGGGCATGCGCGTCGTGTACTACGATGTGCAGGCCAGGCTGTCGCTCGGTTCGGCGCGCGCGGCGCGCTCGCTGGCGGATGCGGTATCGCATGCCGACATCGTGACGCTGCATGTGCCGGCCACCGCGCAGACCAGGAAGATGATCGATGCGGAGGTGCTCGGCCAGTTCCGGCGTGGCGCTATCCTGATCAATGCCTCGCGCGGCACGGTGGTGGACATCGACGCGCTGCGCGCGGCGTGCGACGCGAACCACATCGCCGGCCTCGCGATCGACGTGTTCCCCGAGGAGCCCAAGACCAACGCGGACCGCTTCACCAGCCCGCTGCAAGGCGTGCCCAACGCGATCCTGACGCCGCATATCGGCGGCAGCACCGAAGAGGCGCAGGAGAATATCGGCACCGAAGTCGCCACCAAGCTGATCGCCTTCCTGCGGACCGGCGACACCGTCGGCGCGGTGAATTTCCCCGAGGTCAGCCCCGGCCCCCTGACGTCGCCGGCACGGCTGCTCAACGTGCACGGCAATGCGCCGGGCGCGCTTGCCGCGCTCAACACGCTGCTGGCGCGCGACGGGGTCAACATCGTGGCACAGCATCTGCAAACCAGTGGGCAGATGGGCTATGTGGTGACCGATCTGGACAAGGTCCCATCGCCGGAACTGATTGCCGCGCTGGACGCGGAACCGGCGTTTATCCGCTGCCGCACCCTGCTCAACCCGCAGGCCTGAACAACGGCGGCGGCAACCAGCCGCTGCCGTCAACTCACCCGGAAGTGCTCCACCGACTGGCCCGCGTTCACCGCGCGCAGCAGCCAGGCCGGCATGGGGCCTTCGCCATCCCAGACCTGTCCCTCGGCGTTGCGATAGCGGCGCGCGGGGGCGGCCGCAGGCGTCTGTGAAGCCGCAATGGCCGGCGCCGGTGCCGGCATCGCGCGTGCCGATGTTGCCGGAGCAGATGCCGGAGCCGGAGCCGCAACTGGCGCCCGTTTCACGATTGTTCCCGCTTTCGACGCGGGCACGGACATCGTCACCCGCGCCGGCAACGGCAACGGCAATGGCAACTGCACCGCTGCCGGGGCAGTTGCCAGCGCCGAAGCGGAAACAGGCGGCGTCACCGAATCTGCCACCGCCATCGCCACCGACGTTGAATCAGGCGCGGGCACGGGCGTTGCGGCGGCGATAGCCGCCGGCGCGGCTGCCGGCTGCGTTTGTACTGGCGCGGGATCCCGGGCCGGCCCGCGTTTGTGGGCTGCCACTCTGCGCGATGGCTTCGGCGCTACCGCCGGCGGTGCCGTCACGGGGCCGGCAGGCAAGAGCGCCGGCGGCAGCACCGGCTCCGCCACCACCGTGGCCGGGACGGGCGCGGCGGCCGGGGCCGGAGCCACCACCCCGTCGAAACAACCTGCCGCGTCAAGTTCGTCCATGGAGATGCCGAGCCGCTCTATCTGGACGCGAATCCAGACAATGGCAGCGACTTTTCTGACGTCGGCGGGAACTGAAGAAGGCATGGCGGAAGACACAATAGATGCGGGTAATGGGGGCGGGAAAATGGTCGAGGATGCGATGCTGGCCGCACACCGGTCATCCTGAAGCTCGCACATGATAGCCGAGCGCGGACTCCAGCCCCGCAACCCTCCAGATCAGCATACTTCCAACAAGCCAAAAGCCCCACTCCGGCCCCCTTCCAGACGCTGCAAACCGGCCTCCGGAGCGCCGCCGCCCGGTATCGCATCCAACCCGGGCAATCCGTCGCCCTATTCCAAAATCCACACAATTCAAATGAGAACGATTATCATATGCGTCTTTCGCAAGGCGCTTTCCGGGCACCATGCGCAACTCGGCGCCGCCACGCACCGCCTTACCTTGAAAGGACGCATAGCCAATGCATCGCCTCATTACCTCCGCTCTCCTTTGCAGCGCCGCGCTTGCCGGCACCGCCCAGGCCCATCAGGTCTGGCTGGAACAGACGCCCGCGACAGCCCAGCTGTATTTCGGCGAGTTCAACGAGAACCTGCGCGAGGTTTCGCCGGGATTGCTTGACCGCTTCGTGCAGCCCACCGCCACCCTGGTGACCGCCAGGGGCGAGCAAGCGCTCAAGGCCGACAAGGCCGCCAACGGCTTCGTCCTGTCGGCGCGTGCCGGCGCTGGCGAGTCCATCGTCGCGCAGGATGCCGGCTATCCCGTGCGCGAACGCAAGGAGGGCGACAAGGTAATCCGCACCGCCTGGACGCCGGCGGCCCGCTTGCTCGGCGCCGGCAGCACCGCCGCGCTGRCCCCCAAGCTCGCGCTGGACATCGTGCCGACCGGCCGCGCCGGCGAGTACCAGGTGGTCTACGCCGGCCAGCCGCTGCCGAAGGCCAAGGTGGGCGTGGCGGTACAGTCGGGCTGGGGACGGGAGTTGCGCACCGACGACCGGGGGATCGTGCGCCTGGCGCAGCCGTGGCAGGGCACCTACGTGCTGGAAGTGCACCACGTCGACCAGACGCCCGGCGAGCGCAACGGCAAGCCGTATGACATCGCCAGCTACGTCACCACCCTGTCGCTGACGCAGACGGATGGCCTGGCCGCGCTACCCGCCGCACCGGCCGCCGCGCCGAACAAGTAAGGAAGGGGCCGACATGGGGCTGAGCCAGACCGGCCGCTATCGCCTGAGCGTTGTCTCGCGCGTGGTGGCCGCCATCGGGGGCGGTTACGTACTGGCGTCCGTAGCCACCGGCCTGCTGGCCGTGCTGCTGCCGCTGCCGCCCGCCGAGGCGGTGATGACCGCCACGCTGCTGTCGTTCTCGCTGTACGCGTGCGCGGTGCTATGGGTGTTCGCCGCCGGCAGCGCGTTGCGTGCATGGACCGGCGTGGCCGTGCCCGCGATCGTGTTTGGCGCGCTGCTGGCTGCCTTGCGGAGCGCATCGTGAAGGCCGGTTTGCGTCAGTCGATGGCATGGCTGCACAGCTGGTCCGGGCTGCTGGTGTGCTGGGTCCTGCTGCTGGTGTTCTGCGCCGGCACAGCGAGTTATTTCAAGGACGAGATCACGCTGTGGATGAAGCCTGAGCTGCATCGCCCGGCGGCCACGCCAGTGTCCAGCGCCGAAGCGGCGAGCCGCGCGGTGGCATTCCTGCAGCACAACGCAGCCGATTCGCCGCGCTGGCTCATCGACCTGCCGGACGAGCGCAACCCCGTGGTGCAGGTGCGCTGGATGCGTCCGCCCGGCGCCGCGGCCTCCGGCATCGCGGGCGGCCGCGGACGCTTCGAGAGCCGCACGCTGGACCCCGCCACCGGCGCCTTCCTGCAACAGGTGCGCGACACGCGCGGCGGCGAGTTCCTTTATCGCCTGCACTTCGACCTGTATTTCATGCAGGCGATCTGGGCGCGCTGGATCGTCGGCTTCTGCGCCATGTTCATGCTGGTCGCCATCCTCAGCGGCGTCATCACGCACCGGCGCATCTTCCAGGACTTCTTCACCTTCCGGCCGCGCAAGGGCCAGCGCTCCTGGCTCGACGCGCACAATGCCACGGCCGTGCTGGCCCTGCCCTTCCACCTGATGATCACCTACACCGGCCTGGTGACGCTGATGTTCATGTACATGCCGTGGGGCATCCAGACGGCATACCAGGGCAACCAGCAGGCCTTCTTCAACGATGCCTTCGGACGCGCGCCCCAGGCAAAGCCGAGCGGACAGGCGGCCCCGCTGGCACCGGTCGCGCCGCTGGTCGAGCGAGCCGCGCGCCACTGGGATGGCGCGCAGCCCGGCAGGATCGACATCACGCTGCCCGGCGACACAAATGCCGCCATCAGGGTGTCGCGCGGCGCGGGCAAATCACTGTCCTCCGACGAACCGTCGATGCGCTTCGATGGCGTCACGGGCGCCCTTGTCGCAACCGTAGGCGATACGCCCGCGGCCGCCAGCCAGACCCGCGGCGTGATGGTGGGCCTGCACGAGGCGCACTTCGCCGGCCCCCTGCTACGCGCGCTGTTCTTCCTGAGCGGCCTGGCGGGTTGCGCCATGGTCGCCACGGGCGCGCTGCTATGGGGCGTGAAGACGCGCCAGGGCCAGGCCAGGGCGCTGGCCGCGGGCGCGCGCCCAAGCTTCGGCCTGCGGCTGGTGGATGCACTCAACATTGGTGCCATCGCCGGCCTGCCGATCGCATTCGCCGCCTATTTCTGGGCCAACCGGCTGCTRCCGGTGTCGATGGCGCAGCGCCCCGACGCTGAGATCCATGCCTTCTTCATCGCCTGGGCCGCGGCCGCCGTGCTGGCACAGTTACGGCCAACGCGCGGAATGTGGCGTGCGCAACTGTGGGGCGGCGCGCTGATGCTCGCCGCCATACCGGTGCTCAACGCCGCCACCACCGATACCCACCTGGGCGTGACGCTGCTGCAAGGCCAGGGGCCCGCGGCCGTGGCGGGCTTCGACCTGACGGTACTGGCGCTGGGCATCGCGCTGGCCGCGGCAGCGTATATGCTGGGCCGCCGCTCGAAGGCGCGCACGCCCGCGCGGCGCGCGGCGCGAGCCGATGACGCGGGTCTGCAGGGCGGCGACGCGAAGGGGGTGGCATGAACGCCAGCCTTGGCTTTTTCACCGCGCTAGCCTTGACCTATAGCGGCTTCGCGGCGCTCAGCCAGACGCTTGACCGCCACTATGCCGATCACCATGGCCGCGGCAGTTCCCCTGGCGCATCGGAGCGGCTGCGGCTGCATGGGCTGGGCTGGGCCGCGCTGGCCCTCGCCCTGGCGGCTTGCGTGCGGCACGAAGGCTGGCCGATGGGCACCGTCTCCTGGCTCGGCACGCTGACGCTCGGCGCGCTGCTGCTGGTGTTGCTGCTTTCCTACGCGCCTGCAATCGCCGTACGCGCGGCCCTGTGGACGGGGGCGCTGGGCTGCGGGCTACTAGTCCTGAGCGTGGCGGCCTGAGCCATGGCTACCGGCATTTCTYGTACGGCGCATACTCCTTGCCGTTCCAGCGCCAGACCGGAAAGCAGGTGCCCGGACCGCCCACCGCGATGTCGGGAAAGCCGAGGTTCTTCGACTTCAACGCCTCCGGCTGCCCCGGAAAGCCGAACTGCGGCTTCCACTGTCCGTTGGCATCCTTGATGTACAACTGCATGAAGACCCCGGCCATGCCGCCCACGCAAGTGCCGTAGAGGTTGGTGAACACCTCCGGCTGGCCGTCGCCGTTCAGGTCGATCACGGTGGCGTCGTAATCCACGGATTCATTGCAGGCCTTGTCGAAGACCTTGCCCTTGAGCGCCTTGAGCTGGCCGTTGGTGGCCTCGACGACGATCCTGGCATCGGCGGTGGGCGCGGCCTGCGCCACTGCGGGCGGGCCAAGCGCCCCGGCCACGGCGAGCGCCACGCTCAGCATGCTGGCCAGGGACTGTGGATACCTGCGCATCGCGGTCTCCTTAGCTTAGGGGTGAGGGTATGCAACGCTGTTTCTACTTCCCCTTCACTCCGGAGCAGCGAACCTAGCCTTTCGATGATACGAAGAACCCGTGAAGGATGCCAGCCACGAATGCGGGGCTATCATTACGGCCATTCCAACTTATCGCCACCGGCCCGGTAGCCATGCCTGACAACACCCCCGCAAGCCAGCCCTACGCGCTGGAAAATCCCTTTCTCGAATCCCTGGATGTCGTCATCGAAGCGTGGCAGCCGGACCTGGTACGGATGTCGCTGGTGCCGCAGGCCGCGCACGTCAACAATACGGGCGTGGTACAAGGCGGCATCCTGGCCACGCTGCTGGACGCGGCGGGGGGCTACGCCGGCTTGTTCCCGGAGAACGGCGTGCGCCGCGCCGCCACGACCATCTCGCTGAACGTCAACTATGTCTCCTCCGCGCACGTGGAACCGCTGCTAGTGGTGGGCAGGCGCGTGGGCGGCGGGCGGCGGGTGTTCTTCTCCAACGCCGAGATCACGGATAGCCAGGGCAGGCTGATCGCCACCGCGCAGGCAGCATTCCGCCGGAAGGATACGGTCTCGGCATCCTAGACAACGTGAAACACTCCCGCGAAAGGGGACAGCGAGGCGAGCGCCACCCCCGCGCCCGCCCTGCAAGCGGTTCTCATGCCAGCCAGGACACGCTGGCGCGCACCGCGAGCGCCAAGGGAATCAACCTGGCGTTCAGGCGCCATCCAGGAAGGGGCTGCGCATGCCGAGGCGCGTACCGAGGCTCGGGCCGAGCCAGCGCGACCGGTCCATATAGGCGGCTGAACCTACTTCGGGCTCCGGTTGCGCCACGGCGAAATCCTGGCGCGTCGATTGGTTTGCGCCTTGCGTGTAGGAATCGAACTTGTCGGGGCTGCGCGCACCGCCCGCATAGGGATCGGTGAGGCCGGTCCCGGTATTCGTCGCCGCACCCTGGCTGTACGGGTCGCGCGCGCCGGGCGCGGGTTGCGCCTGGGCCGAGAAAGCCACGACAGCGGCGCTGGCCAGCAGCAGGTTCCTGGCAAGATGATGTTTCATGAATATCTCCTTGGACGCCCTGAGGCGCTGGGTTGAACATGGGACAGCCTGTTGTGCAAAGCTGGACGCCTGCCTTGTTCAAGCGAGACACGTGCCAGTCCGACAATATCCGACAAGCGCCCGCCCGAGGCCATGGCAGGCATGCAGCATGGCGCGCAAACCGTGCCACGCCGCGTGGCCGGGACCAGCGCGAATCTCCCCGATTCAATGCACGCCTTACATGCCGGCCTTACAAAACACGCAAGGATGCGGCGTTCGCGCTGGCGGCATTCACTGTTTGCGCGCCGACAGCGGTGGCGCTATGTCCTCCAGTGGCCGCTTTTCCGCGCTGACGGCATAGCGCAAGGCGAACAGGCCCGCGCCAATCACCATCGCCGCACCAATGCCATAGCCGCCGGCCACCGCCGCGCGACTGCCGGTTTCGATCAGTGCGCCGAACAGCAAAGGCCCGATAAACCCCCCGCTGCCCGTCCCCACAGCATAGAAGACGGAAATGGCCAGCGCGCGCGTCTCCAGCGGAAAGACCTCGCTAACCGTCAGGTAGGCAGAACTGGCCGCGGCGGACGCCAGGAAAAACACGGCCGACCAGCACAGCGCCTGGCTGCGCGCATCGAGCCAGCCCTGCACGAAGGCCCATCCGGTCAACCCCAGGCCCACGCCTGACAGCACATAGGTAAGCCCGATCATGCGGCGCCGTCCCACGTGATCGAACAGCGGCCCCAACAGCAGCGGACCGAGCACGTTGCCCAGCGCGAAGGGGAAGATGTACAACCCTACGCGGTTGTCAGGCACGCCGTGAAACCGCGTCAGTACCAATGCATAGGTGAAGAAGATGGCGTTATAGAAAAACGCCTGCGAAATCATCAGCGCCAGGGCCACCGCGCTGCGCAGCCGGTAGCGCTTTAACAGCACATGCGCAACCTCGCCAAGGGTCGCCGCGCCGCACCGGGAAAACGTAACCGTGCCGGTTGCCGGTGGCAGCGTCCCGTACTGCGCGGTCACCTGCGCCTCGATCGCGGTGAGGATATGGCCGGCTTCCTCGCCACGCCCGTGCGAAAGCAGCCAGCGCGGGCTTTCCGGCACATCCCGGCGCACCATCAGGATGGCCACCGCCAGCACCGCGCCGAGCAGGAACGCGGCACGCCAGCCCAGCGCCGGGCCCAGCACGCGCGGGTCCAGCAAGATCAGGCTCAGCCCCGCACCGAGCGCCGCGCCAACCCAGAAGCTGCCGTTGATGGCAAGATTGACTCGTCCGCGCAGGCGGGCCGGGATCAGTTCGTCGATCGCCGAGTTGATGGCCGCGTACTCTCCGCCTATGCCAACGCCCGTCAGGAAACGGCACACCGCGAAGAAGACAAAACCGGTAGAGAAAGCGGTGGCCAGGGTCGCGGCCATGTACACGGCAAGCGTCACCAGGAACAACGTCTTGCGGCCCAGGCGATCGGCGAGCCGGCCGAACACCAGCGCGCCCAGGACCGCCCCGCCCACATACAGAGATCCAAGCCATCCCACCTGCGACGCATCCAGCCCCAGCCCGTCCGGGCGCTCCAGCACGCCGCCCAGCGAGCCCACCAGCGTGACTTCCAGCCCGTCCAGCACCCACGCCACCCCTAGCGCGATCGCCACCCGCCAGTGCCAGCGCGACCACGGCAGGCGGTCCAGGCGGGCTGGGATATCGCTTTCGATGAGTGGCATAGGCAGTTCCCGGCCCCTGGAGCCGTGGGTGAGCAGGATGGCAGGCACGCCGCCGATGAGTCCGCTGCGGCGTGCAACATGGATGCCGCGGACGCCACAGGCGCAGACGCGCTCGATGGCGAGAACGCACCAGCACGGCCATGCAGGCGCGGCCCCCTTTATATTCCTTCTGGCCCGGCCCTTGCGTGCATCCGGATCACCTGTGCGCGCTTCAGGCTCGAAGCCCGCCTCCATCATAGGCAGATCCCGTGCAGAGTCGCGTACATACCATTCTCGTAGTTGACGACGAACCTGGCGTAGCGGACGCCCTGGCCTGCGCGCTTGAGCAAGAAGGCTATGCCGTGGAAAGGGCGTCCGACGGGCTCAGCGCCTTTGCCCTCGCGCAACGCGTGCATCCCAGCGTGGTGGTGACCGACTGGGTCATGCCGCACGCCGACGGCGCGCTGTTGTGCCATCTGCTGCTGGGCGAGCAAGCGCTCAGTGCTACGCCTGTCGTGATCTCGACCGGCGCAAGGCCGGAACCCGCGATTGCCAATGCCACGGTGCGCTACTGCCCCAAGCCCTGCCACCCCGACGAAGTGGTGCGGCTCGTGCATGCCCTGACCGGCGATGCCGACACCCTTCGTGTGGATGACGCACCGCCTGCTTGAAATTCTTACCGCTTGCTTGCGCGCCTGCGGCCCGCGGCCGCAGGGCGCACGCCGGGTCGGCCATTGATGCGTTCGCCGCCACTCGTCAAACCCGACAGGCCTACAATGAATCATGGCCACCTCAAAGGAGCCGCCATGACAACCTATATGCTCTTCCTCGGGGCAATCGTCCTGCTCTACGCTTTCATTATTCGCGCCGGCTTTTTCCACAAATCCCTGCTCTATCCGGAACACGCCCATCCCTTCCACTACTGGTGGGACCGCATCGTCCATCACCAGAAGAAGACTGGTTAGCGCCCTCGCAACACGGAAGGCTCGCAAAGGCCTCCCCGCCCGCCACCCGGCGGGTTTTTTCATGCGCGGACAGGGCGCGAAGTCCGGCACCAACGGCGGAAGGCGGATCCAAGCGCCCCTTGCTGCTCATGCCAGCAACCCAGATGCTAAACTCGCGGCCTTCTCAATCAAGGCCCTCTCCTCCTGTTCATGCGCCTCACCCTATTCGCGTCGCTGTCGCTCTCCCTGGCATGCGCTAGCGCGCTGGCAACCCCGGCGGCCCCCACGCCGGCCCAGGTCACCGCCGCCATCCAGCAGTTCGAAGCCGAGCGTATCAAGCATCTGGAACAGACCGATCCGGCCGCCGCCGAACGCGCCCGCTCACCGGTTGTGGCCTCGCTGGTCGCCTCGATCAAGGCCCATGCGGTCAAGGGCTGCCTGCCGGCCAGCGCCGGCGAGATCGTTTGCATCGTAGGCGTCCAGGCCGGCCTGCGCGACGGCTATCGCGCACTGGCCTTTCGCGACAACCCCGAGCCGTGGGTGCTGGTGCGGCGTGAAACGCCCGACGTGAACGGGCCCGATGCCGCCCAGGCCACCGCCGCGATGCGCGAATTCGCCCGTGCGGAACTGAAGAAGAATCCGGCCGGCGAGCATGCCGCGGAACTGACTTCGATGGCCGAATCGCTGGTGGTCAAGCAACTGAACCACTGCGGCCTGAGCCGCGACAGCGGCAATCTTGGCTGCGACGCCATGATTTCGGTTGGCGGCGCACCGGAAAAGCGCGTCACCGGATTCGCTTTCGCGCTGGAACCCGCGGGTTGGCGCTTTCTGCCCCGCTCCACGGACTGAGCGCGCCGAGCCGCCAATGGCGAGGCCTTGCGGGGGCACAAGAAGTGCCCCTTAGCACACTAAGGCCAAATCAATAGTCTTTCGCGATTACCCCGACACGGGGGATCGTTCGCGCGTCGCGCGGGTGCACAATGCGGCCAGCCCGCTACATGCGGATCTGCCTATACCGCAATACCGTAATACCCGCCTTTGACCCTGACGCTTATGTTCCAGAATCCGAACGCAGATATCGCTGCAGCCCGACGCGCAAATATCTCGAACGAGGCGGGCACCGGCACGCTGCCGGCGTTGTCGGCACAGCCCGCGCAGGCGGGAGAAGCCACCGCTCAACAACTGGCGGAACGCCGGACGCGCGCGCTTGCCGATACGCTTGAAGAAGCCATCCGCAGCCGGCCGTCACGCGCCAGGGCTTCGCGCTGACATTGCGCTTCGTGCGGTGGCGGATGCCGCCGAGCGGCGGGCTTGCCGGTTTGCGCGGCCTGGTTCGCGGTAATCACGTTGCGTCGACGCTGGCCGGAAGCACAATGCCGGGCTCGGCCGATGGCACTGGGACTGCCGCCTCGTTCTCCAGTCCGTACTCTGTGGCGGTCGATGCTGCCGGCAATGTCTACGTTGCCGAGTTCGGAAGCAACACGATCCGCCTTGTCACGCCCGCGGGGGTGGTGACGACGCTGGCAGGTTCCCCGGGAGTCGCGGGTTCGGTCGATGGTCCCGGTGCCACCGCGGCCTTCAATTCACCGCTAGGTGTCGCGGTCGACGCGAACGGCAATGTGTACGTGGTGGAGTTCCCGAACAATATGATCCGCAGGGTACGGGCGGCACCGCAAGCGATGGGGCGCACTGGCGTGCACTGGTGCTCTCCCCGTCCTGCTGTGCGCCGCGCCTGCCTGCCCCGGCGCGGCACGCATCGGCAAGCGCTGGACCCGGGGCCTGCACACCTGCCTGATCGCCGCCGGCCGCCGGAATCGCTGGATTTCGCCTCTTCCGACATCTAGAGTTACCAGCATCCTTCCCCACGCCCAGGCGCCCGGATGTCAGCCGGTGGCGGTGATGAGGTGACTTATGCAGAACGGAAAAGATGCCGCCCGCGACGCAACTGCCGCCAGCCCCTGGCAAGTGCCGGACCTGACGCCGGACCGGCTGTTGCAACTCGGCATGGGCTTCTGGGCCGCCAAGACACTCCTGAGCGCGGTGGAGCTTGGCGTGTTCACGCAACTGGCAAAGGCACCGCAGGACGCGGCGGCGCTGAGCGCCGTGCTTGGCCTGCATCCGCGTGGCGCGGTGGATTTTCTCGACGCGCTGGTGGCGTTGCACGCACTCGAACGCGAAGACGGCAAGACCGGCAATCTCTACCGCAACACGCCCGACGCCGGGCTGTTCCTCGACAAGGCCAAGCCCACCTACGTGGGCGGCTTGCTGGAAATGGCCAATGCGCGGCTGTACCCAAGCTGGGCGTCGCTCACCGACTCGCTGCGCTCCGGCCGCCCGCAAAGCGAGGCAGCCGAAGAGGGAGACCTCTTCGCGGCCATCTATCGCGACGAGCAGAGCCTGCGCGGATTCCTGCAAGCCATGACCGGCGTCAGCCTGGCCGCCGCCCAGGCCATGGCGCGCAAATTCCCGTGGGCGGAATGCCAGACCTTTGTCGACATCGGCGCCGCGCAGGGCGCGCTTCCGGTGCAGATCGCACTGGCCCACCCGCACCTGCGCGGCGGCGGCTTCGACCTGCCGGCGGTCGGCCCGGTGTTCCAGGAATATGTCGCCACGCACGGCCTGCAGGACCGCCTGCGCTTTTACCCCGGCGATTTCTTCACGGACCCTTGCCCGCAAGCGGATGTACTGATCATGGGCCACATCCTCCACGACTGGGATATCGAACAGAAGCTTTACCTGCTGGAGAAGTGCTACTCGGCACTGCCGGCCGGTGGGCGCCTGATTGTCTACGACGCCATGATCGACGATGCGCGCCGGCAAAATGCCTTCGGTTTGCTGATGAGCCTGAACATGCTGATCGAAACGCCGGGCGGCTTCGATTACACCGGCGCGCAGTGCTGCGCATGGGCCCGGCAGGTGGGTTTTGCGCAGGCGCGCGTGGAGCCGCTCAGCGGGCCGGATTCCATGATGATCGCAACCCGGCAATAGCAGCGCAGCATCGCAATGCCGACACGACGGGAAGGACCTGCCATGGCTGAAATGGAAAAAGACAAGGTGGTAAGCGTGCTCAACCGGATCCTCGAAGCCGAGCTTGCCGGGGTGGTCCGCTACACCCATTACTCGCTGCTGGTGTTCGGCTTTGGCCGCATCCCGATCGTTTCCTGGCTGCGCGAGCAGGCCGACGAATCGCTGCTGCATGCGCAGCAGGCCGGGGAATGGATCACCACGCTCGGCGCCTATCCGTCGCTGGCCATCGGCAAGCTGCTCGACAGCCATACCTTCGATACCGCGGCCATGCTGCGCGAATCGCTGGAGGCGGAGAACGCCGCCCTCAAGCTGTATCGCGAGTTGCTGGCGCTGGTGGAAGACCGCTCGGTGGCGCTGGAGGAGTTCGCGCGCCAGATGATCCAGATCGAAGAACTGCATGCGGGCGAGGTAGACAAGATGCTGCGCAAGCCAGGGCAATCCGCGGCCTTCGCGCCGCCACCTGCCTGACGCATCCGCCGGCCAGCGGTGAGTCGCTGGCCGACCTGCGGTGCCTCACCGGCGTGCCGACGTCGGGCGCAGTACTTTGCCCAGACCGCCCCGCGCCAGGCGCTGCGCGGCTATCCGGCCATTGCCGGCCCGGAAGCCCTGGCCCGCTTGCCCGATACGCTCTACCGTATTCTTCCTATGCCATGAGGCCGCCTTGCGCGCGCCGTCAGGGTCGCGCGCCTGGATGGCACATGGCCTAGCGCACCACCGTACCGCTCAAGCCGTATTTCTCGGTCATGAATTTCTCGATGGGCAGGCGCGCATCGATGGGGTAGGTGCCCTTGCGGATCCGGCTTGCGGGCAACTCGGTGATACGATCTGCCACGGCCATCGCGCTTGGCGGCTTCCCGGGCGCTGCGGCGCGCTTTGGCGCCCCCGCCGGTCAGGCCTTCCCGCGCCAGCGACTACCTGGAAATCAAAGACATCTGCGCCGGCGGCCCCGGCAAGCGCGCCGCAATACCCGGCACAAGAACGGAGACAGCATGAAGACAATCGGCATGATCGGCATCGGCATGATGGGCCATGGCATCGCCACCAATATCGCAAGGCACGGCCATCCGATGGTGCTGCTGGACCATCCCGGCAACCAGCCGCTGGACAACCTGCTGGCTGCCGGCGCCACCACGGCTGCCAGCCCGGCCGCGCTGGCGCGCGCGGTGGAGGTCGTGATCCTGTGTGTCACCGGCACGCCGGAAGTGGAAGACGTGCTGTTCCGCCCGGATGGCGTGATCGCCGGCCTGCGCCCGGGCGCCGTGGTGATCGACTGCTCCACCGCGATCCCCTCCTCCACCGAGCGCATTGCCGCCGCGGTGGCTGAGGCCGGCGGGCGCTTCCTCGATGCCCCCATGACGCGCACACCAAAGGAAGCCGCCGAAGGCCGCCTCAACCTGATCGTCGGCGGCGACCGCGCGCTGTTCGACGAATGCCGGCCACTGCTGGCCTGCTTCGCCGAGAACATCGTCTACGCCGGGCCGGCCGGCTCAGGCCACCGGCTAAAGCTGCTGCACAACTATGTATCGCTGGGCTTTTCCGCGGTGCTGGCCGAAGCCGCCGCCTGTGCCGAGCGCTCCGGCGTGGACCCGGCCGTGCTGGTGGAAGTGCTCGCCAAGGGCGGCGGCGACGGCGTCATCCTGAACCGCCTGCGCCCCTACATCGAGTCGCGGGACGACTCGGGCTTCCGTTTTTCGATCGCCAATGCGCTCAAGGACATGGGCTACTACACGACCATGGCGCGGGAACTGGGCGCGGCAAGCGCAACGGCAGAGGCAGTCCGGGATACTTACGAGCGCGCCAGCCGCAGCGAGCGGGCGCAGCCCACGGTGCCGGAGCTGATATCCATCCTGGGTGATCCGGCAGGAAAATCGCACTGAACTAAGCCCTGTCCTGGCCCCGGCCGAGGCGCCAGCAAAAAAACGCTGCAGGGCGGCAATCGATGCCACCCTGCACTGTTCGGCTTCGGGCCTTCAGCGCATGCGGTCAGATGCCAAGGATCTTCTTGGCCTCGCCGAGCGACTTCATCGACTCATCATGCTTGCCGGCCTTGTGATAGGCCTCGCCGTCGGCGCGCAGCTTGGCTACCTTGGCGGCGTCTTCCGGCGATAGCGCGGGCTTGGTGGCCAGCTTGGCGTCGATCGCCTTCATCTCGTTCGGGCAATTGTGGGCCAGCGCCAGGCTGCTTGTGCCTAGCAGGACAAGCGCGGCGAGAATGGAAAGGAACTTGCGCACGTCGGTCTCCTTCACGATGCAGGGCAAGTATTCAGCATAGTTCATCGGGAGCGTCGCGCGGCAGCGCTTGTCCGCCCACGATCAGCGTCCTGCCCGGGCTGGACGCCATCCGCCGTGCAGCGTCTAGATCGCCCGCAGGTCGGGCAACAGGCGATCGCACTCCCGCTTCACCACGGCATAGCACTCGCACACGCGCTGCTCCAGCCCTGGCCGGTCAAGGACTTCGATATGCCCGTGCCGGTAGCGAATCAGGCCGGCATTCTGCAGTTTCAGCGCCGCCTCCGTCACCCCGGACCTTCGCACGCCGAGCATATTGGCGATCAGTTCCTGCGTCATCCGGAGTTCGTTGGTTGGCAAGCGGTCCATGCTCAGCAACAGCCAGCGGCAAAGCTGCTGCTCAATGGAATGATGCCGGTTGCAGACGGCGGTCTGCGCCATTTGCGTGATCAGGGCCTGCGTATAGCGCAGCAGAAGCCGCTGCATGGGGCCGGCCCGATTGAATTCTTCCTTCATCGCAACGCTGCTCAACCGATAGGCCCTACCGGCGCTTTGCACGATCGCGCGGCTTGGGGTGGTTTCGCCCCCCATGAACAGGGCGATCCCGACTATCCCTTCGTTACCGACGATGGCGATCTCGGCGGACGCGCCGTTCTCCATCACATAAAGCAGCGAGATAATCGACGTGGTTGGAAAATACACATGCTCGAGCCGGTCGCCCGACTCGTAGATAATCTGCCCCAGCGGCAAGTCGACTGGCACCAGTTGTGGCGTCAGGCGAGCCCATTCCGCTTCGGGCAGCACCGCCAACAGATGATTTGCCTTGGGATTTTCCTGCTTCTGCATGCGTCTGCCCTCTGGAATTCAGGATCTGCCTCCTGCAGGGCTTGCGACCGGCAAATTGCTGGTCAGGACCGCGCTCTGAGCCATAGTGTAAGCCAGCCGCGCGACGCCCATTCCGAAGCCCCTTCAATCCAGGGCCCGCCCGCCCGAGGGTGGAAAGAAATTCCAACACACTTGCACGTTAGCGTACCGACTTGCCCCGGGCGATCGCCTATTGTCGGGGCGGTTGTGGATTCACCAGACAGCAGGGTTCAGCGGTCAAGAGAAAGACCGGCAACCGATCATCACCACGCCGCGAAGCATACATCACACGGCCACAGGACTGATGTGCAGTGCGTGTTCTACCGTCGTCGCTAATGGATGACAGCACCCTGATGATTCTGGGCAACGCGGAGCGAGTGGCAAAGATCACCGAAGAGCAGAAAACTGCCTGGCAGTAGACGCGGCTGCAAACTATTACAAAGGGTCAAGCAGCCGACCAGCGACGGCGGCGAAAGCAAGCTGCGCTGAAGCGTTACCACTTTTTGCCCTCGCCTTCGGGCCGAGGGCATTTTTTTCGTCATGCGCCATCGTGACTGGCGAAAACGGGCTCATCGCGCCGGGCACGCCAGGCGGCTTGCCGCCTGTTTTCGTGTCCGCCACCGTACCGACGTTGCGGCACATTGATGTCATTCTGGTTCCGTCGCGGCGCCGGCGCGCTCAACGAAGGCTGGCCGGAGTCTGGGCCTGGCCTCGGGGAGCCAAGGCAAACGCCATCATGCGCAGCCAGCTCTCTTCCCCCGGCTCCCGGCCCGAGCAACGCAACGATAGCGAGGTGACATCATGCGTAGCATCCTGTATTTCCGGCTCAGCGACATCGCTGCCGCAAGAAGCATTCAATCGAGGATGCGAGAGTTGCCCGTTTCCCCCGTGCATATCGGAGGGCCCTGGTTCATCCAGCGTGACGGCCAGCCCATGCAGGGCTTGCCTAATGCCGAGACCCGACAAACCACGTATCGCAACGAGTGTGCAATAGCAGGCGCTTTATGCGGCGCCGTGCTGGCAGTCTTTGCCACTTTGCACTTTGGCACCTCGGCCGGTACGTTCGCCAGCGCGCTGGCCTGCCTGGCTGGCGGCGCCTTTGGCGCCCTGGCCGGGTGGTGGCTGGGGGGAAAGCTTGGCGGGCACATCCAGCGAGGCAAGGTCGCCCGGCAACGCGCACAGCTTGCGCAGGGAGAAATGCTGCTGGTCGCAAGCTGCTCCAAGGGGACCAGGGATTCCGTGCGGCTCATGGTCAGTGAATTGGGCGGTGTCAGCGTTTAGGAACACGGTGCCGTCCGGACCGGTTCCGCGCCTTGTCCAGTAGCGTAGCGACGCGCGGCCCTGGACGGCGCGATGATTGCTCAGCACCAACTGCTTGCCTGATTTATGTTCCGCCACCCTTGTTGATGCCCCGGAACGRCCGCCACGGCCTGTCCGTCTGCAGCGCGTCGCGCCTGCCGGCGATCGCGGACAGATGTACACCCCCGATCGCACGGGCGATAGCCGGGAGCGCGATTACTCACTGAGGAATGGATGGATGCAATGAGGTGGTCTGACGGCGGGGCCAACCCACAGCCCTGACACGCGGATTCACTATGCAGGAGAGTGGCTGGAGCGGACAGCCCGAATCACGTTCCGGACGTGACCGGCAGACAACCCAGCAGGGGCGTTACCAGCACTTCGCGCTCGGCAGCACCGCCGCCCGCCACCCCGCATGGAAAAATATGGCCTCGCGCGGGTGCTATCATCCAGCGGCTCTACCCTTCCGCAATCGTG
Source organism: Cupriavidus sp. 05T313 (assembly GCF_056396665.1). Lineage (NCBI taxonomy): Bacteria > Pseudomonadati > Pseudomonadota > Betaproteobacteria > Burkholderiales > Burkholderiaceae > Cupriavidus > Cupriavidus sp. 05T313. The sequence goes on from NZ_JBFTLX010000139.1 coordinate 31,177, forward strand.
CCGATGACGCCCGACCCCACGCCAGAAAGACCCAAGACAACCACTGCACTCCCCGATATCCACCGCTTGCGCGCCCGTTTTGTCGCGATTTCCTGGCGCGACCTGGCCGTGTCCTTTGGTCCCGCGCTTGTATTCAGCCTGGCGGCGCTGTGGCTGGCGGTCTGGCTGGTGCAGCCGGCGCCGCCGAATACCATCTCCATCAGCGCAGGCCCCAAGGGCAGTTCCTTCCATGACGCGGCCGAGAAGTATGCAAAGATCCTTGCGCGCAATGGCATCACCTTGAATGTGCTGGCCTCCGAGGGCTCGCTGGACAATGTGCGGCGGCTGTCCGACGGCAAGCAGGCAGTCGACCTGGCACTGGTGCAGAGCGGCATCTCCAGCGAGGTGGACAAGGATGGACTGGTTTCGCTGGGCGGCGTGTTCTATGCCCCGATCTCCGTGCTGTACCGTGGCAAGGAAATGCACAAGCTGTCCGACTTCCGCAAGTCGCGCATCGCCATCGGCCGCGAAGGCAGCGGCGCCCGCGTGCTGGCCCTGGCCTTGCTCAAGGCAAACGGCATCGAGCCTGGCGGCAGCGCCAGCCTCATCGCATACGATGGCGACGACGCCGCGCAAGCGCTGGTCGACGGCGAGATCGACGTGGCCATGCTCACCGGCGATTCCGCCACGGGCCCGACCATGCGCAAGCTGTTCCGCACGCCAGGAATCCGGCTGCTGGATTTCGCGCAGGCCGATGCGTATACCCGGCGCTTCCTTTACCTGCAGAAGCTGGTGCTGCCCACCGGCGTGTTCGACCTCGGCAAGAACCTGCCGGCGCATCCCATCCGTCTGATCAGCCCGACGGTGGAACTGGTGGCGCGCGACACCCTGCACCCCGCGCTGTCCGACCTGCTGATCGAAGCCGCGCGCGAGGTCCATGGCAAAGCCGGCCTGATGCAGAATGCCGGACAGTTTCCCTCCGCGACCGCGCATGAGTTCCCGCTGAGCGACGATGCCACCCGCTACTACGCATCGGGCAAGGGCTTCCTCTACCGGCATCTCCCGTTCTGGCTGGCGAGCCTGCTTGACCGCGCCCTGGTGGTGCTGGTGCCCATTATCGTGATCCTGATTCCGGCCTTCCGGCTGGTGCCGTCGCTGTACAGCTGGCGCGTCAAATCCCGCATCTATCGCTGGTACGGCGCCTTGATAGAAATCGAGCGCGTCGCGCTGGTGAACCCCACCGACGAGGAGAAGACGGAGCTGGCCGCGCGCCTCGACCAGATCGAGGAGGCGGTGAACAAGATGAAGATGCCACTCGCCTACGCCGACCAGTTCTACGTACTGCGCGAGCATATTGTCTTCGTCCGGCGCAGGCTGACCGGATCGTAATCAAGGTTATTCACCGGCTCGATCGATTCGATCGCGACCATGAAGCGCCGAATCTGGCTGTGCCTGGCAGGGCGATTTCTGGGACGCGCATTTGGTTTAAGACATAGCATTGCTTCGTTGTCTGGCGCCTGTTGTAATTCGTTCTCGCGTCAGCCGGACATTAACAAAGTTTTACAACGAGACAGAGCGATCCAAACTATGCTCGCCACGCCAAGAGATTTACGAGGGGACATATCATGAACGCGACAACAATCGTCTCATCGCCATTGCGACTGCTTGCATTGAGCAGTGCACTCGCTCTTGCCGCCTGCGGCGGGGGCGGCGACGGCTCATCGAACAGCACCACCAGCAACAGTGCAGGCACCTTGAGTGTGTCGATGACCGATGCACCCGCCTGTGGCTTTGATCATGTCTTTGTCACGGTTGACAAAGTTCGGGTCCACACAGATCCCAACGCGGACATCAACGGCACCGGCTGGGTCGACGTCACTGTGAGCCCGGCACGGCGAATTGATCTGCTATCGCTTACAAATGGCGTACTCACCACTCTCGGTCAGACTCCGCTTCCGGCCGGCACTTACCAGCAGATCCGCCTGGTGCTCGTGGCCAATGG
>NZ_JBFTLX010000140.1:0-17551 GCF_056396665.1 Cupriavidus sp. 05T313
GTGCGATGACCATCCACAACATCCAGCCGGGCCCGCAGGTCATGACCAGCAACCCCGCGCTGTTCTGGGGCCTGATCGCCTCGATGTGGATCGGCAACTTCATGCTGATCATCCTGAACCTGCCGCTGATCGGGATCTGGGTCAAGCTGCTCAAGGTGCCTTACCGCTACCTGTACCCGGCCATCCTGACCTTCTGCTGCATCGGCGTGTATTCGGTCCAGAACACCACCTTCGACGTGTTCCAGACCGCGGCCTTCGGCGTGATCGGCTACCTGTTCATCAAGCTGAAATGCGAGCCGGCTCCGCTGCTGCTGGGCTTCGTGCTGGGACCGATGATGGAAGAGAACTTCCGCCGCTCCCTGCTGCTGTCGCGTGGCGAGTTCACGGTGTTCGTGACCCGTCCGCTGTCGCTCGGCCTGCTGATCGCCGCCGCCGTGCTGGTGCTGATCGTGGCGCTGCCGTCGATCAAGAACAAGCGCGAAGAAGCGTTCCAGGAAGAATAATCCAGCAAGTCCCGCGGCCAGCCAACGTGCCGGCCGCGAGCGACCGTGCCAGCAAGACCCTCAAGGTGCCGCCAGGCACCTTTTTTTATGCCTGCTTCGCTTCCATGGCCACGAGAAGTGCGCTGCTTCGCCTCACGGCTGCGCCGCCACGCCATCGCCGCCCGGGGCATCGAACAATCCCGCGCAAGCCTCCCGCACCGCCGCCGCGACATGCCGGCGCGCATGGTCGCGCCGCTCCAGCATGCCGATGGTACGCATCACCGGGGCGCCGCCCACTTCCAGGGGCAGGATGCGCAAGGCCTCGTCCTCCCGCCAGCGCGCGCGCTGCAAGAGCGGCACCACGGTCACGCCCACCTGCTGGCGCACCAGTTCGACCAGCGCCTCGATCGAGTTCAGTTCCAGGAACTCGTTGACGCGCAGGTGCGCGCGGCGCAGCGCCCGCTCCACCAGCAAGCCGGTGCGCTGGCCGCGGTCGAATCGCAGGAAGGGGTTGGCCGCCAGCGCCTCGCGCGCGTTCGCCCCCGGGCTGTCACGCCCTGCAATCGCCACCAGCGGCTCCTGGTAGAGCGGCGTCCACGCCAGGGTGCCGGCCAGCCGGCCAGTCCCCTCCACCAGCATTGCCGCGTCAAGCTCGCCCGCTTCCACCTGGGCCGCCAGTTCGATCGACTTGGCGCCAACCAGGCGCACGTCCAGCGCCGGATGTTCGCGCTTCATGCGCGCCACCACATGCGACAGCCCGCCCATCACCGAGACCACCGCCCCCACCGCCACCGCGCCGGCCATCGCGTCCGGCGCTTCAGGCGGCAAGCGCATCTCGTCATAGAGCGCGAGCATGCGCCGCGCCTGCGGCAACAGCTCGCGGCCGCCGGCATTGAGCGCCACCACCCTGCCACCCCRGTCGAACAGCTCGCGGCGCAGCTCAATCTCCAGCGCGCGCATCTGCAAGCTGACCGCGGCCTGCGTCAGCGCCACCCGCTCGGAGGCAGCGGCAAAGGAACCGTGGTCGGCCACGGCAACGAAAGTGCGCAGGAAACGGATGGTGCTCATGGGAAGGGCTCGCGAAATGAGGCAGACCGGCCATGCCGATACTTAAGAAAACATTGAGACACAAGAAAGAAATATTAGCTTTCATTATGATGCCCTGCACGGAATAATGATGCGCAGCACCATCAACGCGGGCCTGGCGCCACCAGCCTCGGCCTGCGCGCGGTGCGTTGCCCGAAGGCCGGCACCGGCCCGCACTGCCTTGCTTCCAGATCCGGAGATCACCATGAAACACTGGCTGCGCCTGTTTGGCACGAGCCTCGCCACCGGCCTCGCGCTGAGCGCCGTCCCGGCACTCGCCGACACCTATCCGAACAAGCCGATCCGCCTGATCGTGCCGTTCCCGGCCAGCGGCGCCACCGATCTGCTGGCCCGCGCCATCGCGCAGAAAGTGGGCACCAACATGGGCCAGCAGATCGTGGTCGACAACCGTCCCGGCGCGGGTGGCGCGATCGGCTCGGACATGGCCGCCAAGGCCCCGGCCGACGGCTACACGCTGCTGATCGCCACCACCAGCACGCACTCGATCGGGCCGTACATCAACCCCCGCCTGCCGTACAACACCGAGACCGACTTCACGCCGATCAGCCAGGTGGCCATCGCCACCAACGTGCTGGTGGTGCCGAACAGCCTGCCGGTAAAGAACGTCAAGGAACTGATCGACTACGCCAAGAAGCATCCAGGTGAACTGAACTACGCGTCCAGCGGCAACGGCACCGTGGTGCACCTGACCGCCGAGGCCTTCAAGGCGCAGGCCGGCGTATTCATCACGCACATCCCGTATCGCGGTACCGCGCTGGCCGTGCCCGACCTGATCTCCAACAAGGTGCAGATCCTGTTCGACAGCATCGTCTCCGGCCTGCCGCATGTGAAGGACGGCAAGCTCAAGGCACTGGCCGTGACCAGCCTGAAGCGCTCGCCGCTGGCACCCGAGATCCCCACCGTCAGCGAGTCCGGCCTGCCGGGCTTCGAGTCCGATACCTGGTTCGGCATCTACGGCCCCAAGCAAATGCCGGCCGAACTGGTGAACCGCCTCAATGCGGAATTCAACAAGGCGATCCAGTCGCCGGACGTGAAGGAACGCCTCGGCAAGCTGGGCGCCGAACCCGTCGGCGGCACGCCGGCGCAGTTCGCCGCCATGGTGAAGAAGGACAGCGCGCGCTGGGGTAAGCTGATCAAGGACCGCAAGATCACCGTGGAATAACGGCGCCGGAGTCACAGCGACTTCCGCCGTACGCCCCGTCCCCGCCGATGCGGGAGGCGGGCGCCAATACAAGCGCGAATCCTGGCGAGCCGACAGGCACGGCCCCCCCGCCAGGACAGCGAACCGAACCGAGGCAAGCATGCAGAACTTCAACTGGACCAATCCCTACCCTTCCGTGCGCATTCCGCTGTTCGCGCGCAACGTGGTATCCACCTCCCACCCGCTGGCAGCGCAGGCCGGCCTGCGCATGCTGCTCAAGGGCGGCAACGCGGTGGACGCGGCCATCGCGGCAGCGGCGGCGATCACCATTGTCGAACCGGTCTCGTGCGGCCTGGGCAGCGACGCCTTCGCCATCCTGTGGGACGGCAAGGAAATGCATGGCCTGAACGCCTCGGGCGTAGCCCCGGCGGCGTGGAGCCCCGAGTATTTCAAGAACAAGTACGGCACGGACGCCAATGGCATCGCCAACCGCCCCGTGCGCGGCTGGGACGCCGTCACCGTGCCCGGCGTGATCGCCGGCTGGGCCGCGCTGCATGAGCGCTTCGGCAAGCTGCCCTTCGCCGAACTGATGGAACCCGCCATCGAGATCGCCGAGCGCGGCTACGCCGTGCCACCGGTGGTGGCGCACAAGTGGGCCGCCGCCGTGCCCGAACTGAAGGACCAGCCCGGCTATGCCGAGGCCTTCATGCCGAATGGCCGCGCCCCCAAGGTGGGCGAGAAATTCACGCTCAAGGCCGCCGCCGAGACACTGCGCAAGATTGGAGACACCAATGGCCGCGATTACTACGAAGGCGAGATCGCYGCGAAGATCGCTGCCTTCAGCAAGGAATGCGGCGGCGCCATGACGGCCGACGACCTGCGCAACTACAAGCCGGAATGGGTCAAGCCGATCAGCAAGTCCTACCGCGGCTATGAACTGCACGAGATTCCGCCGAATGGACAGGGCATTGCCGCGCTGGTGGCGCTCGGCATCCTCAACCAGTTCGACATGGCCTCGCTGCCGGTGGATTCGGTCGAGTCCCAGCATCTGCAGATCGAGGCGATGAAGCTGGCCTTTGCCGACCTCTACCGCTATGTGGCCGACCCGGCCAGCATGGAAGTCACGCCCGAGGCAATGCTCGACGACGACTACCTGAAGTCGCGCGCCAGGCTGATCGACATGGATCGCGCCACGCATTTCGATTTCGGCATGCCCAAGGTCGGCGGCACCATCTACCTGACCGCAGCCGACGAGAACGGCATGATGATCTCGTTCATCCAGTCGAACTACATGGGCTTCGGCTCAGGCGTGGTCGTGCCCGGCACCGGCATCAGCCTGCAGAACCGCGGCGTGGGCTTCTCGATGGACCCGAAGTCCGCCAACGTGGTGGCTGGCGGCAAGCGCCCCTTCCACACCATCATCCCTGCCTTCCTCACCAGGGACGGCCAGCCGGTGATGAGCTTCGGCGTGATGGGCGGCGACATGCAGCCGCAGGGCCACCTGCAGACCGTGGTGCGGATGGTGGACTACAACCAGCAGCCGCAGGCCGCCTGCTGCGCGCCGCGCTGGAAGGTCAACCGGGATTTCACGCTGGACATCGAATCCACCATGGATCCGGCCGTGGTGGCGGGCCTCAAGGCACGCGGCCACCAGCTCAAGTCGGTCGACGATCCCTACATGGATTTCGGCTCGGGACAGTTCATCTGGCGCCTGTCGGAAGACGCCGAGCATGGCTACGTGGCCGCCAGCGACAGCCGGCGCGATGGACAGGCAGTAGGTTTCTGACTTCCCGATAGCAGTACTGGGAGAGCGCCCGCGGCAACGTGGGCGCTTTTTTTTTGGCGGTTGGCGTCCCGGGGCACGCCATCGGCCTCAAGGCATCCGGCGCAGGCGAATCACACCGCTCTCGTAGAGGACAACGCCCGTGACCTGCCCCGCCGCATCGCGCTCGAACTGGAGTTGGGCAAGTCCGTTCTCGTAGACGAAGCGGTCGGCCTGCGCTGCCACCGGGAACACCGGCCTGCGCAGCCAGTTTCCGGATCGCACACCGAGCTGCCCGTTTTCGGCCCGGATATCAAAGATCAGGTCCGTGCGAATCAGCCGCTGGCTACGATAGCGGCCGACGTATTCCTGTTGCCTGTCGAGCGGCACGACGGCAATCGCCGGCGCGGCCGCTTTCGTGCGCAGCGCGGAATAGCCGGCGCCGCCTAGCGAATAGTCCAACCCAACGATCTCGCCGGCTTCGCGCCGGAACACATACTGCACGCCGACCTCGGTGTCGACAAAGGTGTCGTGCCCGGCCGGCGATAGCGGGCGGAACCCCCCGCCCGTGGCGCGCCGGTACAGCGTGCCATCCTGCGGCACCATAGTGACGTAATTGCTCTTGTCGACCTGGTAGATCCCGCCGTACTCCGCCAGCACGCCAGGCGCGAGCGCGGGCGCCGCCGGCATGGTGGGGTAGCGGCTGGCGGTGATGCCCAGCAGGACCTTGTATGAAGGCGCATGGGTATTGCTCACCAGCACGGCGGCCGCTTCCTGCGTGTCCGGCGCGAAGGCCAGCAAGGCGCGATAGCCCCCTGTCAGTCCGTCGTGGTAATACGTGCGATGGCCGGCCGGCCCGCGGATCAGCACAGCGTAGCCGATCTCCTCGCCACGGTAGCGGGCCAGCGGCGTGAGCGCCCGTTCCGCCGCCGGACCGAGCGGCCCGGCGCTGCCTGCCATCATGGCGCGCGCGAAGATGAGCAGGTCCGGGGCCGTCGAGCGCAGCGCGCCGGCGCCCGACAATGCATCGAAGTCCCATGGCGCCCGGGTCTCTTCGTGGCTATAGGCGGGCGCGAGCGCCTTGGCCTGCGGCCCCGGGAACTGGAACGTGCTGCGCATGCCCAGCGGTCCGGTGATGTTCTCGCGCACAAGCACATCCCAAGGCTTGCCGTACCGGTCGGCAAGCAGTTGCCCGAGCAAGCCCATCCCCAGATTGCTGTACGCCGCGCCGCAGGGCGGCGCGTGTTCCAGCGTCAGCCCGGAAAGACCGGCAAGCAGCTTCCGGCGGTCATGCCGGGAGAACGGGTTTTCGGTCCCGTAGCCGGGAAAATCCTGCGGCTCGCGGGGCAGACAGGCGCTGTGCGTCACGAGCTGGCGCAGCGTGATGGCGGCGGTCTCCGGCTTCAGCGCAGCGTGGCCCTGCAGAAGTTTGCCGAGGTTGTCGTCCAGCGACAGGTCGCCGCGCTCGACCGCCTGTGCGAGCAGCAGGCCCGTGAACAACTTGCTGATGGAGCCGATCTCGAATAACGGCTGTGCTTCCGGATCGCCGCCCTCCACGATCTCACTGGCCGCGCCCACGCGACGACGTTGTACGGCGTAGCGATCCTGTTTGTCCCGCCAGATGCCCACCGCCACGGTACCGGGTTCATCCTCGAGCACGGTCGTTGCGATTTCGGCGGGAGACGATGCGAAGGAGAGAGGGGCCGCGACCGCCGATGAGAGACAGGCAAGCCCGGCCGCCGCCGCGATCCATACGCTCAACGTCGTGGCCAAGCCACCAAACAAGTCCGTCTTGCTCGCCATGGGCATCCTCCGGTGGCCTTCATGCTGGATTGGCCGGACCGAGACAAGCCACCGGCGCCGCTACTATACCGTCAGCCAGTATTCGCATTTAGCAGCGAATACCCCTAGGTTCTTCCGGATTCGCCGGAAATCCGGTCATGCCGGAACCGGCCGCACGGACGCCGGCCTCGCATGGATCGGGCCCTGCCGGTCCCGCACCCAGGCCAACTGTCAGCAACTGGCCTGCCAGCCATCCCTTCGACTGTGCATGGCGTACGCCGGGTGGCGATTTACACTGGCCCCTTCCACTTCCAGCCCGAACAGCCATGACCGCCTACGCTTACCGCCTGCTCAACGTCTTCGCCGAATCCACTTTCGGCGGCAATCCCCTGTGCRTATTCGAGGATGCGCGCGGGCTCGACGACGCCACCATGCAAGCCCTGGCGCTGCAGTTCAACTTGTCCGAGACCACCTTCATCCTGCCCTCCGGGCAAGCCAGCGCCCAGGTCCGGATTTTCACGCCGGGCTATGAGATGCGCTTTGCCGGCCATCCCACGCTGGGCACGGCGCATGTGGTGCGCGACCTGGCCGCTACCGGCGACGCGCTCACGCTCGAATTCAAGGCGGGCGTGGTTCCGGTGACCGCGCAGGGCGATGTGTGGACCTTCACTGCGCCGCATGCGGGCCAGCCGAAGACGGCACCGGCCGGCCTGCCGGATGCGGAAATGGCCTCCCTGCTCGGCCTTGCCGAGTCCGACCTGCCGGCTTCGCCGATGTGGGTCGACACCGGCGCCGACCAGTTGCTGGTACCTGTGAAGCATGTCGACGCCGTGCGCCGCGCGCAGCCCGACAGCGCGCGGCTGGCGTCCTGGCCGCAGAGCAGCCTGGGCCGCAAGACCGCCTACGTCTTTGCCTTCGATCCGACGCGGCCGGAACAGGTGGTGGCGCGCTATTTCTTCACCAAGCAGGGCGGTGGCGTGGCCGAGGACCCGGGTACCGGATCGGCCTGCGCCAACCTGGGCGGCTGGCTGATCGCCAGCGGCCACGCGCTACCGGCCGGATACCAGATCGCGCAGGGCGAGGCGGTCGACCGGCCGTGCACGCTGCGGCTGGAAGTGACCGCCGGGCAGGCCATCCGCGTGGGCGGACGCGTGATCGAACTGGGCCGCGGCACCATCAACCTGTAACACGCAGCCCAATCGTGCATGGTGGCGCGGGGCGGGCAAGCGCGACAAACCACGCGCAGCTGCGTTACAGTGAGATCCGCCCCGCCCATCAGCCCTGACGCGCAACCCGCACGCGCCCACCGACATGACCACGCCGCACGCCCTGACCACGCTGGCCGAACTGGAAGCCCACTACGCCCAGGCCAGCGAGGCCTCGCTCGCCAAGGAAGTCGATTACCTGCATCCGCACTACCGCGCCTTTGTCGAGGCCGCCCCGCTCTGCCTGCTCTCCACGGTGGGCGGGGAGTATGCCGAGTGCTCGCCGCGCGGCGACGCGCCCGGCTTTGTCCAGGTGCTCGACGAGCGCACCTTGCTGCTGCCGGACCGGCGCGGCAACAACCGCCTCGACAGCCTGCGCAACATCATCGCGGACCCGCGCGTGGGCCTGCTGTTCCTGATTCCCGGCGTGGACGAGACCATCCGGGTGGCCGGCACCGCCCATGTCTCGGTCGACCCGGCGCTGATCGCGCGCTGCATGGTGGATGGCAAGGCGCCGGCTACCGTGCTGGTGATCTCGATCCAGTCGGTGTTCTTCCAGTGCGCCCGCGCGCTGGTGCGATCCAGGTTGTGGGACCCGCAGACACAGGTGGCGCGCAGCAGCCTGCCGAGCAACGGCACCATCCTGGCCGCCGTGAGCCGGAATCCCTTCGACGGCGTCGCGTACGACGCGTCGCAGCCCGCCCGGATGAAGCAAACCCTGTATTGAGTCGAGCCCATGTACACGCCAGCCCACTTTGCCAGCACCGAAAGCGACGCCATCGACGAAGTCATGCGCCGCTACCCTTTCGCCACCCTGATCGGCAATGACGCCGACGGGCTGCCGTTCGCCACCCATCTGCCGGTGGTGGCGGAACGCAGCGGCGACGCCTGGCGGATCGAAGGCCATATGGCGCGCGCCAACCCGCACTGGCGCTGGCTGGAGCAGACGCCGCGCGCGCTCCTGGTGTTCCAGGGCCCGCACGGCTATGTCTCGCCGGCGCTGTACGAGCAGAAGCTGTCGGTGCCGACCTGGAACTACGTCGCCGTGCATGTGTACGCGGAAATCGCCACGCTTCACGACGCCGATGCCAAGGATGCGCTGCTCAAGCGCCTGATCGCGCAGAACGAGCCCGGCTACGCCGCGCAATGGCGGGAGCTGCCGGAGGATTTCCAGCAGAAGATGCTGGGTGCGATTGTCGGCCTGCGCATCGTGCCGACGCGAGTCGAAGCCAAGTTCAAGCTCAGCCAGAACCGCCCCGCGGCCGACCGCGCCCGCATTCTCGCCGCCCAGCAGGAAGGCAGCCCGATCGAGCGCGACATGGCAGCGTGGATGGCGCGCATGACGGGCGCCTGAAACGCTAAAGCCGGCTGCAACGCAACAGCTGCCCCCCCGCCCGCGCGCCGCTCAGGCGCGCGGCAGCCACTCCGGCGCATGCGTGCCCAGCGGCACCGAAGGCAGCGCCCAGTACGCGGGGGTCTCCGACAGGCGGCCCGCATGCGACACCACGCTCAGTTCGCCGAAGCCCGACGGCAATGTCGCCATCAGGTCGGCCACATCCTCAAGCCGCTGGTCCGGCACCTGCAATCCCCCTTCCACCCGCCCCAGGCCACGCAGCCACTGGCCAACCTGCGCCAGCGATACCCGCACATGCCAGCTGCCGCCCTCGACGGCGCGCCGGTGCAGCGCAGCCATGGCGCCGAGCGCCATCAGGTAGCCGGCGGCATGATCCAGCACCTGGGCCGGCAGCGGACGCGGTTCGTCGCTGCCGGCTGCCTGCGCTTCCGCATGGTTGAAGCCGGTGGCGGTCTGCACCAGGGAATCGAAGCCGCGCTTGCCGGCCCACGGCCCGACGTGCCCGTAGGCACTCAACGTCACATAGACAATGCCCGGCCGCGCCCGGGCCGCCGCCTCCGGCCCCACGCCCAGTTCGGCGAGGCCATGCGGCCGGTAGCCCTGGACCAGCACATCGGTGCCGTGCAACAGTTTGTGCAAGGCACGCTTATCGTCGGCATCGCGCAGGTCTAGCTGGCAGGCACGCTTGCCGCGCCCGGTGTCGATCACCAACGGTTCGATGGCAGGCAGGTGGGCGGAGGTGACCAGCAGTACGTCCGCGCCATGCGCGGCCAGGGTACGCCCGGCCACCGGGCCGGCGATGATGCGCGTGAAATCGAGCGCGCGGACACCCGACAGCGGGCGCGCGCCGGCAGCGGGCAGCGTCGGCAGCGGCTCCGGGAGCGCCTCGCCGATCCGCTCCAGGGTAAACGGCGGCAGGCCGCGCAGCGCCTGCCCCTGCGGATGCTGGTCCCACTCCTCGAAGCTGCGCATGGCGGCCACCACCAGGCCGGCTTCGGAGGCGGCAGCCTCGAAGGCCTCGGCCTCCCACCGTTGCAGGGCGGCTTCCACGGCGGCCCGCTCATGGGCGCAGCCCAAGATGCGCAGCACGCCGTCGCGGTGATGCGGGAAGTTGGTGTGCAGGCGCACCCAGCGCCCGTCGCCGCAACGGTAGGCGCCGGCGATCTTGTTCCACATCTCCGCCGCCGGGCCGCCCTCCACGCGCAGGTAGCGCTCGCTGCGGAATTCGGCCAGGGCGTGACGCATGTCGATGGCAACATCCTGCCAGCGTCCGCTGCGCTGTTGCCACAGCGTGGCGGCGGCGAGCGCCGCGGCGCCCAGGCTGGCCTGAGCGGCGGTGCCCACGGCAAAGGACGACGGCAGCACCGGGTCGGTGCCGGTGAGTTGCAGCCGGCCCAGCGCTGCGGCGGGCATCCCGGCGGCCTGCCAGAGTCCGGCCACGGCTTCGGCCGGGGTCGGGCGGGAGGCAGGGGCAAGGGTTGGAGTCGGGGTTGAAGTCGGCATGGCGGCGATGCTCCAGGGGACGGATGCGCTCCCTCCATCCTAGGCCGCGGCGGCTGTTTTTGCGCTGCCGCGCGGAGATTGCACGACTCTGGCCGCCGGCACGGTAAAATCACCCGATCCGGCATTCCGCCATGCAATCGAGCAGCGCGGCGGGCTGCGCGCCAGACGCCGGCCGCCGCCCCGCCCCTGACTTAACCGCCCACCGGCGCCACCATGAGCAACGACCCCAAAGCCAACGACAACACGCCCGCCGCATCCAATTTCCTGCGCAGCATCATCGACCAGGACCTCACCGCCGGCACCTACGCCGGCCGCCAGGATGCCCAGGGCGAGCCGTTGCCCCCCGTCATCACCCGCTTCCCGCCGGAGCCCAACGGCTACCTGCACATCGGCCACGCCAAGAGCATCTGCGTGAACTTCGGCATGGCGCGCGACTACGGTGGCCGCTGCCACTTGCGCTTCGACGACACCAACCCGGTCAAGGAAGATACCGAATACGTCGACTCCATCATCGACGCGGTGCACTGGCTCGGCTTCAGCTGGGACAGCACCGCCAAGGACGGCAGCCAGCAGCCCCACCTGTATTACGCCAGCGACTACTTCGACCAGCTCTACGCCTTCGCCGAAAAGCTGATCGAGCGCGGCGTGGCCTACGTGGACAGCCAGAGCGCCGAGCAGATCGCCGCCAACCGCGGCGACTTCTCCCGCCCGGGCACGCCCTCGCCGTTCCGCGACCGCAGCGTCGAGGAAAACCTGCGGCTGTTCCGCGACATGCGCGACGACAAGTACGCCGACGGCGAGCACGTGCTGCGCGCCAAGATCGACATGAACGCGCCCAATATCGTGATGCGCGACCCGGTGATCTACCGGATCCGCCACGCGCATCACCACCGCACGGGCGACAAGTGGTGCATCTACCCGATGTACGACTTCACGCACTGCATCTCGGACGCGCTGGAGAACATCACGCACTCGCTGTGCACGCTGGAGTTCGAGAACAACCGCCCGCTGTATGACTGGGTGCTGGCCCAGCTGCGCGAATGCGGCGTGTTCAGCGATCCGCTGCCGCACCAGTATGAATTCGCCCGCCTGAACCTGACCTACGCCATCACCAGCAAGCGCAAGCTGCTGCAACTGGTCGTTGAAAACCGCGTGGACGGCTGGGACGATCCGCGCATGCCCACCATCGTGGGCGTGCGCCGGCGCGGCTTTACGCCGGAATCGATCCAGTTGTTCTGCGATCGCATCGGCGTGGCCAAGTCCGATAGCTGGATCGACATGAGCACGCTGGAAGGCGCCGTGCGCGACGACCTCGATGCGCGCGCGGCGCGTGGCGCGGCGGTGCTGGACCCGCTCAAGCTGATCATCGACAACTACCCCGAAGGCCAGAGCGAAGACTGCTCGGCGCCCGTGCATCCCAAGAAGCCGGAGCTGGGCCTGCGCGTGTTCCCGCTGTCGCGCGAACTGTGGATCGAGCGCGACGATTTCAGCGAAGCGCCGCCCAAGGGCTACTTCCGCCTGTTCGCGCCCAAGGACGGCACCCCCGGCAGCAAGGTGCGCCTGCGCTACGGCTATGTGATCGAATGCACGGGCGTGGACCGCGACGCCGACGGCAAGGTGATCGCCGTGCACGCCAACTACCTGCCCGAGACCAAGAGCGGCACGCCGGGCGCGGACAGCGTCAAGGTCAAGGGCAATATCCACTGGGTCAGCGTGGCGCATGCCTATGAAACCGAGGTGCGGCTGTACGACCGTCTCTTCAACGACCCCAACCCGGATGCCGGCGGCAAGAACTTCCTCGACGCGCTGAACCCGGACTCCAAGAAGATCGTCACCGCCTACCTGGAACCCGGCCTGCAGCAAGCCGCCGCGGAAGACCGCTTCCAGTTCGAGCGCCAGGGCTACTTCGTGGCCGACCGGGTCGATTCGACGCCGGGCAAGCCGGTCTTCAACCGCATCGTCGGCCTGCGCGACAGCTGGGGGAAGTAAGCCCATGCAAACCGTAACCTTCCCGCTCGAGGGCGAGCATATCGCCCTGAACGACCTGCTCAAGGTGGCCGGCGTGTGCGACAGCGGCGGCGCCGGCAAGGCGCTGGTGGCGGCCGGCGAAGTGTCGGTCGACGGCGCGGTGGAATCGCGCAAGACCGCCAAGATCCGCGCCGGCCAGGTGGTCAGCGTGGCCGGCGTGAAGATCCGGGTAGTGGCGGCCTGACCGCCCCGGCCGCCGGTATGCCCGGCGGCCGGCCAGCCGGCCATCGGGCGCGTGCTTCCAAGCAAAGGAAATGACAATGCCGATCGCATTCTGGTGTGTGCTGGTGGCAGGCATCCTGCCCGTGGTGACGGTTGGCATCGCCAAGGCGAGCGGAAACGCCTTCGACAACCACGATCCGCGCGGCTGGCTGGAAAAACAGGCCGGACGCGCCCGGCGCGCCGACATGGCGCACCGCAACCATTTCGAGGCCTTCCCCTTATTCGCCGCGGCGGTGCTGTGCGCCACCCACCTGCAGGCGCCTGCCGCGCGCATCGACGAGCTGGCGCTGGTCTTTGTCGCCGCGCGCATCCTGTACACGGTGTGCTACCTGGCTGATCGCGCCACCTTGCGCACGCTGTGCTGGACCATCGGCTTCCTGTCGGCGATTGGCATCTTCCTGCTGCCGGTGCTGGTGCACTGAGAACACCGGGGAGAGCGATCATGCGCTACCTGCCTGCCATCCTTTGCGCGCTCTGCCTGCTGGCGCCGGCCCTGGCCGGCACGGCGCGGGCCGAGCCGGCCAGCTACGCGGTGGACCCGACCCATACCGCGGTGTACTTCGCCGCCAGCCATTTCGAGCGGACCTCGGTACGCGGTCGATTCGGCAAGATCGATGGCCGCATCAGCTATGACGAAACCAGCGGCAGCGGCGCCATCGATTTTACGGTCGACGCCGACTCCGTCGATTCCGGCAACCGCACGCTGGACGGCATCCTGCGCTCGGCCCAGTTCCTCGATGCGCAGAACTTCCCGGTGGTCCGGCTGCGCGCCAACCGCTTCGTGCAGGACGGCGGCCGGCTGGTGGCCGTGGAGGGCGAACTGAGCCTGCACGGCGTCACGCAACCGCTGCGGCTGGAAGCCGAGCGCTTCAGCTGTGGCGACATCTCGCTGTTTGGCATCAAGCGCCACGTTTGCGGCGGCGACTTCCGCGCGGTACTGTCGCGCAGCGCCTTTGGCATGACGCGCTTCCTGCCCGACGTGAGCGATAGTGTGGTCCTGACGATTTCGGTGGAAGCCATGCCGGCCGCGTCGGCACCTAAGTAACACAAGCATCACATATAGTTTTCCACAACACCGCCAGATGTCGACCCGGCGACGCCTGAAGAGCCGGTTTCTTCTGTAAAATCAGCGGTTTGCATTTTTCCGGCGGGGCCATTTTTCCCGGTTTCCGCCTGAACGGGAAACCCGAAAACAATGATCACGATTCAACTTGGGGATGTGGTGGCGGCGTCGTTGGCGGCTGCGGGCGCCTGCCTGATGTGCAGCATCCCGATGGCATTCCTGCGCCGCTTTCCCGCCTGGGCGTTGCGCACTTATGGCCGCCGCGCGCTGCTGGTGCCGTTGCTGATCCTGCCGGTGGGAGGCTGGCTGGCAGGGCTCGCGCTGTCGGGGCAGATCGACAGTCCCGCCGGCCACGCCATGGTGGTGGCAATCGCCTTTCTCTGCCTGAACCTGGCCTCGGCGCTGCTGCGCTACTACCTGAGCGATTACCGAAAGTCCCGCTAAAGCGAGCGGCGCCCATCGCGGCGCCAATGTTCGCGCCAGGCCATCCATGAGCACACCCCAGCGCTTTGACATCGAAACCGGCACCGAGACACTGGCCGCCGACCGCATCGACACCGGCAACGGCGCGAACTGCCTGCTGCTGCACGGCGCCGGCACCAGCCACCGCGCGCGCTGGCTGGCGTTGCGGCAAGCGCTCGCCGCCCAGGGCGTGGGCAGCATCGCCTTCGATTTTTCCGGCCACGGCGAAAGCTCGGCGCGCACGCCCAACTCGCTGGCCAAGCGCCAGCGCGAAGCCGAGGCGGCGCTGGCCCATCTGGATGGCGCTGGTCCCCGCGCCTTGATCGGCATCAGCATGAGCGGCGAAATCGCCGTGCGGCTGGCCGCCGATCCGCGCAACCGGATCGACCGGCTGCTGACACTGGTGGGCGCCGCCTATGACCCCGCCGCTTTCGAACTGCCCTTCGGCCCAGCCTTTACCACCCTACTGCGCACGCCCGGCAGCTGGCGCGCCTCGCTCGCCTTTGAACGGATCGCGCAATTCCGCGGCCGCCTGACCCTGGTACGCGGTGCCGAAGACAAAGTCATCCCCGCGGGCATTGCCGACGCGCTTGCCGCCCGTGCCGGCCTGGCCGAACGGGTGGAGGTGATCGACCTGCCCGGCACCGGCCACTTGCTGGGCGAAGCCTGGCAAAACCAGCCCGGCTTAGCCGCCAGTCTGAGCGCGATCGCGCTGGGCGCCGTGGGCGCCTGAGCCCACTCCAGGCGGCATGGCAGGCACCCGGTAYGGTGTCGTTGCGAACGCCGCGTCCGATTCACGTATGATGCGGCCTTTCGCTTCTCGCAGCATTTGCCGCTCCCGCTTCCTTCATGGCACTTAAATCCACCATCTACAAGGCCGAACTGTCCGTCTCCGACATGGACCGGCCCTACTACGGCAGCCACGCCCTGACCATCGCGAAGCATCCGTCCGAGAACGATGCGCGCATGATGGTGCGGCTGCTGGCCTTTGCCTGCGAAGCCAGCGAGACGTTGATCTTCACCCGCGGCCTGGACGAGCCCGACGAGCCGGACCTGTGGGAAAAGACCCTGACCGGCGAGATCGCGCATTGGATCGAGCTGGGCCAGCCGGACGACTCGCGCCTGAAGCGCGCCGCCGCGCGCGCCGATCGCGTCACCGTGTTCACCTACAATGGCGCGAGCGCGCGCGAATGGTGGAAAGGCATGGCCGGCAAGGCCGGCAAGCTGCGCAACGTGACCATCTACAATGTGCCGGCCGAGGCGGTGGAAGCACTCGCCGCCCTGGCCCAGCGCRCCATGCGGTTGTCCGTAACGATCCAGGACAGCGAGATCTGGGTCAGCGACGACGACCACAACGTCCGCATTACGCTCGAGGTCCTGCAACAGCCCCAGGGCTAAGCCCGGCTCCCGAGCGGTTTTCGCGTTACCAGCATTACCAGGTTCAGAATTACCCATCCGCCCGGTGCGGCCGGCATGCCGCCGGCCTCACCGAACCCGTGACCCTCGCTGATACAGCACAAGGAAGCCATCCATGAATACCACTCCCTCCGGCCTGCAATATGAAGACACCGTCACCGGCGAAGGCGCCGAAGCCACGGCAGGCAAGCATGTCACGGTGCATTACACCGGCTGGCTCTATGAGAACGGCCAGGCTGGCCGCAAGTTCGACTCGAGCAAGGACCGCAACGACCCGTTCGTGTTCCCGCTGGGCGCCGGCCACGTCATCCGCGGCTGGGATGAAGGCGTGCAAGGCATGAAGGTGGGCGGCACGCGCCGCCTGGTGATCCCGGCCGATCTGGGCTACGGCGCGCGCGGCGCGGGCGGCGTGATTCCGCCGAACGCCACGCTGCTGTTCGAAGTGGAACTGCTGGCGGTCTGATCGCCTTGGCGCCGCCCCGGCGGCGCTCACCGGCATCCCATCCCGCGCGGATGGGCACAAGCAAGAGGGGCGCCCGCGGGCGCCCCTCTTGCATTCCGGCCCGTGCGTTCAGAAACTGATCGCCGCGCTGCTCACGTCGACCCGCACCTTGTCACGGTCCAGCAGGCGCGCGGCATGGCGCGCATAGTCCTGGGCCCAGGCGGCATCGCTGGCGAAACGCTGCTCGCCGGAGAACTTGGCCACGCTCAGGATCTTGTCGATCACCAGCACCTTGCCCACCGGGCTGGAAGCCTGGCAATCGAGTTCGGCATATTCGCGGTCGAACCAGCGCCAGCCAGCGTCCTCGGTAACCGCCGCCAGCTCGGCGTCGCCAATCGTGAAGCCAAATTCCTTGCCGGTACCGAAAACTACCGTGAGCGTGCGCGCCATAGCCTGATCTCCTGGTTGATGCCACATTGTAAAGACATAGCGGCCGGTACCGCCACCTCGCCCTGGCAGATTGGCCGGCCAAGGGTACCTGCCGAATCTCGGCATGACCGTTGTCTATCGCATACAACCAGCCGGAGCTTGCAGAGATTTCTGCACGCCATGTGGTTTCCCTGCCGCCTGCCGCGCGGCTTTGGATTATGCTTGCACCATGGCCATCACCCGACAAGATCTCGAAACGGATCGGCTGCGTGATTCACTTTGCAGCACGCCGGTGGCTTCCTCGCTACTTCCCGAAGAAGCTTTCGAACGCTCGCTACGCGCTACGCTGGACCAGCGGCCGGATACGCCCGGGCTGGCAGGCGATGTCTGGGTSTTCGGCTACGGCTCGCTGATCTGGAACCCGATGGTGATTCACACGGACCGCCGGCTGGCCAGCGTGCACGGGTACCATCGCGGCTTCTACCTGTATTCGCGCATCAATCGCGGCACCTGGGACAACCCCGGCCTGGTGCTCGGCCTGGACCGTGGCGGTTCTTGCCAGGGCGTCGTCTTCCGCATCCCCCATCACATGATCGAGCAGGAGTTCCGCCTGCTGTGGCGCCGCGAGATGCTCACCGGCGCCTATCATCCGCGCTGGCTCAACATAAAGATGAACGGTTGCCCGCCGCAGCGCGCGCTGGCCTTCGTGATGAACCGCTCGCATGAGGCCTATGCCGGGCGCCTGCCCGACGACAGCGTGGTCGCGCGCCTGCGTCACGCCTGCGGCCTCTACGGGCCGGCGCGCGAATATCTGCAGCAGACGCTGCTGGGCCTTGCCACCAACGGCGTCGACGATCCCTACCTTGGCCGGTTATGGCGCCGGCTGCAGGATACGGATGCCACGGCCGCACAGGCTGTCAGCGAAACCGCCTGATCCGGGAGCCACCAGGATGCCGCGCACTTCCGCCCGCCCCCGCCGACTGGTGCTTGCCGAAGTGTTGGGACTGACCGGCCTGCTAATGGGCGGTGCGCTGCTGGCCGGCCCCGGCGGAACGAGCCTGGCGGCGCGCCCCGCCGGCGGCGGCCCGGCCCAGGCCTCGCCGCGCTCGCACGCGCAAGGCGCCGGCTCCGCCACCACCGCGCACGATAGCGT
>NZ_JBFTLX010000141.1:0-17496 GCF_056396665.1 Cupriavidus sp. 05T313
GAAGTGTATGTCGGCGCCGGCTACGGTCCTGTGTTCTTCAAGTATTCGCAGGCGCTGACCAACCTGTTCGGATTCGCCGACAGCAAGTACAGCTACTACGCCGACCTGTCGGCCAATGTGCCGCTGAATTTCTGGGACCTGACGCTGAATGCCCACGTGGGCTACCAGAACGTGAAACACGTGAACAGCGCCTCGTACACCGACTGGAAGCTGGGGCTGACCAAGGACCTGGGCAAGGGTTTCGCGCTGGCGGTCGCCTATATCGACACCAACGCTCACAAGTCGGTCTATACCAACGTGCCTGGCCGCTACATCGGCAAGGCTACCGCCTGGGCTTCGATCACCAAGACGTTCTGAGCAGGACGCCGCCGCCTTGCCATCTTGATGACATTTTGATGGCGCCGGCGGCGAATACTGCATCAACTTGAGGCCGCCCTGCCTAGCATGGATCCATCTCCAACAGACGACCCGCCCAACGCGGGTCCCGCTCAAATGCGACAGTCGAGCCTTGCCGTGGCCTTTGCTTCCGTGCCGCGCCGCCGTCTTTCCCGTGGCCAATCACGCAACGATTCCCGCACCGGACGCCTCCCCGCATCCGGCATCGAAGCTGCACCGGCCACCGCGCCGGGGATGGCCGTGGACACCGTGCACAGCTGGATCCGGCTGCGGCTGGCGGTGGCGTCGGGCCAGGTCTTCGCGCTGCGCCAGTCGCTGCACCGCGCGATCGGCCAGCTTGCGCGCATCTACGTGGTCGAAGTGGACCATCGCCATGGCGAGACCACACTGCATGTGGAAGTCGAGCGCGGTGGCCGCGATGCCGCCATGCACGCCATCATGATGGCTTTGCCGGCTGCCGAGTTCGGTGTCACGACGATGCTGGGGCAAGACCATGCCGCGCATTGACACCGGCGGGGCTGCGCGCGAAGACAGCGCTGCCGCGCGGGCGGGTTTTGCGCCGGCGCAGCGCGAAAAGTCCCCCGCGGCGCTGTGGCTGCCGCTGGTCACGCCGATGCGAGGCGGCGAGCTGGACCTGCCCGGGGCGCAGCGCCTGGCCGCGCACTATGTGGCAAGTGGCGTGGACGGGCTGGTCATCCTGGGCACGACCGGGGAGGGCGGACTGCTCTCCCCGGCGGAGCGGCTGACGTTTACCGCCGCGGTACTGGAGGCGGTGGACGGCACGGTGCCCGTGCTGGCCGGTGCCGGCGGCGTAGATACCCGCGCCGTCTGCGAGCAGGTGCGCCAGCTCGATCGCTTCGACCTGGCTGGCTACCTGGTGCCGCCGCCGTACTACCTGCGGCCGGGCGACGAAGGCATCGCCTGGCATTTCGAGCGCGTGGCGGACGCGACCTGGCGGCCGCTGATGTTGTACAACGTGCCCAAGCGCACGGGTTGCTCGCTGTCCCCGGCACTGGTGCGGCGGCTGGCGCTGCATCCACGCATCGTGGCGGTCAAGGAGTGCGATGCCACCGGGCTGCGTGAACTGGCGTGCAACGACCTGCTCGCCGTGTTCTGTGGCGAAGATGCGGCCATGCTCGACCACCTGCTGGCCGGCGGCGACGGCGTGGTGCCGGCTTGCGCGCACATCCGCCCGGATTTGTTCGTGCGCCTGCTGCAGTTGGTGGCGGCAGGCCGCCACGAAGCCGCGCGCGCGCTGTTCGCGCGACTGGCACCGCTGATCTCGCTGCTGTTCTCCGAGCCCAATCCGGTGCCGGTCAAGGCGGCATTGGCCTTGTGCGGCCTGATCGGCTCCGAAGTCAGGCGGCCGCTGGCGCCAGCCAGCCGGGCGTTGTGCGAACAGCTCGACCGGGCGATCGCTTCGCTGCCGCCGGCGGAGGCCGCAGAGCGCACTTTGCTCTTGGCTTAGTGACGGAGCCACCGCCGCGGCCGGGTGGCGCGGATGCGCGAAAGGGCGGCAACCGGTAGAATGCCGGATTGCCTAAAATTTGTGCATCATGTCACACGACTGGAATGCCAGCGTCACGGTCGCCGCGGTTATCGAGCGCGGCGGCCGCTTCCTGCTGGTGGAAGAAGAAACCCCCGATGGCCTGCGGCTGAACCAGCCCGCCGGCCATCTCGATCCGGGCGAAAGCCTGATCCACGCCGTCATCCGCGAAACGCTGGAAGAAACCGCGCACACCTTTGAGCCGCGCGCGCTGCTGGGCTGCTATACCGCCCGCGCGCATTCGGCCGGCACCACGGCGCGGCCGGGTGGCGACATCACCTATGTGCGCTTTGCCTTTACCGGCGAACTGGGCGCGCTCGATGCCGGGCGCCAGCTCGACGTGGGCATCGTGCGCACGGTGTGGATGAGCGCCGATGAGATCCGTGCCTGTCCCGATCGGCATCGCACGCCGCTGCTGATGGCCTGCATCGATGACTACCTGGCGGGCAAGCGCTTCGCGCTCGACGCGCTTTACACCCATCCCTCGGTGGTGGCCGGCGGAGCGCGGTCATGAGCGCGGGCAAGCGCGTGGTGGTGGGCATGTCGGGCGGGGTGGATTCCTCGGTGACGGCGTGGCTGCTCAAGCAGCAGGGCTACGAGGTGATCGGCCTGTTCATGAAGAACTGGGAAGACGACGACGACGGCGAGTACTGTTCGACCCGGCAGGACTGGCTGGACGTGGTGTCGGTGGCCGACCTGATCGGCGTCGACGTGGAGGCAGTCAATTTCGCCGCCGAGTACAAGGATCGCGTCTTCGCCGATTTCCTGCGCGAATACTCGGCGGGCCGCACGCCGAACCCCGACGTGCTCTGCAATGCCGAGATCAAGTTCAAGGCCTTCCTGGACCATGCCATGTCGCTGGGCGCGGACACCATCGCCACCGGCCACTACGCGCGCGTGCGCGAAGTGGCGGCAGGGGCGGGCGGGAGCCGGTTCGAACTGCTCAAGGCCTTCGACCACACCAAGGACCAGAGCTATTTCCTGCACCGGCTGAACCAGGCGCAGTTGTCGCGCACGCTGTTCCCGCTGGGCGAGATGCCCAAGACGCGGGTGCGCGAGATCGCCGCCGAGATCGGCCTGCCCAATGCGAAGAAGAAAGACTCCACCGGCATCTGCTTTATCGGCGAGCGGCCTTTCCGCGACTTCCTCAACCGCTACCTGCCGACCAGGCCGGGCCCGATGATGACACCCGACGGCAAGGAAGTCGGCCAGCATATCGGCTTGGCTTTCTACACGCTGGGGCAGCGCAAGGGCATCGGCCTGGGTGGCAGCCGCACCGGCAATGGCGATGCCTGGTACGTGGCGCGCAAGGACATGGCCAGCAATACGCTGTATGTGGTGCAGGGCCACGAGCATCCGTGGCTGCTCACGCCCACGCTTGATGCGGCCGACCTGTCATGGGTGGCGGGCGAGGGCCCGGCGGCTGGCACCACGTTGTCGGCCAAGTCGCGCTATCGCCAGAGCGACGCTCCGTGCACGGTGGCGGCGTCCACCGGCGATGCACTGCAACTGACCTTCGCGCAGGCGCAGTGGGCGGTCACGCCGGGCCAGTCCGCCGTGCTGTACGACGGCGACATCTGCCTGGGCGGCGRCATCATCCAGTGATGCGCGGCGCTGCCAGGGCATGAAAAAACCGGCCGTCTGGCCGGTTTTTTCATGGGCAGCCCGGAACGGCTCAGCCGCGCGGCGGCTCGGTGTCGATAAACGACTGGCGCTTGCCGAGCTTGTCCTGGTACACCGCGAGACGCGGGTGGCGCTCGCGCCAGGCGATGTCCGGGAAGCGGAAGTCGAGGTACGACAACGCGCAACCCACGGCCACGTCGGCCAGCGAGTAATGGTTGCCCGAGCACCAGGGCCGGTCGGCCATGCCGTCGGCGATGGCGGCCACCGCGGCGTCGATCTTGCCGAGCTGGCGCTTGACCCAGCGCTCGCTGCGCTGCTCCGGCTCGCGCTGGGTGTGTTCCAGGCGCGCCAGCAGGGCGGCATCGAGCAGGCCGTCGGCCAGCGCTTCCCAGCAGCGTACCTCGACGCGCTCGCGCCCGGCTTGCGGAATCATCCGGCTGACCGGCGTCAGCGTGTCGACATACTCGACGATCACGCGCGAATCGAAAATCGCGCCGCCGTCTTCCATGACCAGGCACGGTACCTTTCCCAGCGGGTTGAACTGGCCGATGGTGGTATCCGGCGACCACACGTCCACCTCGACCATCTGGTAGTCGATCTTCTTTTCCGCCATCACCACGCGCACCTTGCGCGCGTAAGGGCTGGTTTGCGATGCATACAGCTTCATGGACTC
Source organism: Cupriavidus sp. 05T313 (assembly GCF_056396665.1). Classification (NCBI taxonomy): domain Bacteria; kingdom Pseudomonadati; phylum Pseudomonadota; class Betaproteobacteria; order Burkholderiales; family Burkholderiaceae; genus Cupriavidus; species Cupriavidus sp. 05T313. The sequence goes on from NZ_JBFTLX010000141.1 coordinate 4,239, forward strand.
CCCTCGAGCTTGTTATGAAGTGCATCGGCGCTCCAGGCACGGCGGCCACGCCGGTGCGTCCGGCCGGCATGCCCGATGCACTTCATAACAGGCTAGCGGATCGGCGAGCGCGAGTATACCCGTGCCCCGCCCCGGATGTGCCCCGGGCGGGCGCAGCAGTGTCGTGGTGCCGATACGCGCGGGGTGGCCGGGCCCGCGAACGCGTCCACAGAAGGACAGCCACGATGGTAAAATGCCCGCTTTCCGCCGCGCTGCCAGTCGGTTGGCGCGCCTGATTAGGCTCTTTTCGTGCCGCTTCGGTATCGTTTCGGTGCTTTTTCACCTCTTTTGATCCGTTCCGGTCTTGTCGCTGACCGCTTCGGCTCGCCAGGGGTGGCGCCAGGCCACGTGCCCGCGCAATTTGCCCGCCCGGCCACGCTTGCGTAACCAGTTCCCCTATCCCTCCGGTCTCCCAGCATGTCTTCTTCCTCGCTTTCTCCGCTCACCGCCCTGTCCCCCATCGATGGCCGCTACGCCTCCAAGGCCGATGCGCTGCGCGAGTGGCTCTCGGAAGCTGCCTTCATGCGCAACCGCGTCAAGGTCGAAGTGCATTGGCTGATCGCGCTGTCGCAAGCCGGCCTGCCGGATATGCCCAAGTTCTCGCCGGCATCCGAAGCGGCCCTGCTGGCCCTGGTGGACAATTTCACCGAAGCCCACGCGTCGCGCATCAAGGAGATCGAGGCGGTCACCAACCATGACGTGAAGGCCGTGGAGTACTGGCTCAAGGAGCAGGTCAAGGGCAACGCCGAGCTGGAAGCCGCCAGCGAATTCATCCATTTCGCCTGCACCTCGGAAGATATCAACAATACCTCGCACGGCATGATGCTCAAGGGCGCCCGCGAAGGCGTGATCCTGCCGGCGCTGCAGCGCGTGCATGCGCGCCTCGTGGAACTGGCCCACGCCAACGCCCGCCAGCCGATGCTGTCSCGCACCCACGGGCAGCCGGCCAGCCCSACCACGCTGGGCAAGGAAATGGCCAATGTGGCGGCGCGCCTGGCACGTGCCATCGAACGCATCCAGCGCGTGGAACTGCTGGGCAAGATGAAYGGCGCGGTGGGYAACTACAACGCSCACCTGTCGGCGTATCCGGCCTTCGACTGGGAAGCTTTCTCGAAGCAAGTGATCGAGACSCGCCTGGGCCTGACCTTCAATCCCTACACCATCCAGATCGAGCCGCACGACTACATGGCCGAGCTGTTCGACGCCATTGCCCGCGCCAACACCATCCTGCTGGACCTGAACCGCGACATCTGGGGCTATATCTCGCTGGGCTACTTCAAGCAGCGCACCAAGGCTGGCGAAATCGGCTCGTCGACCATGCCGCACAAGGTCAACCCGATCGACTTCGAGAATTCCGAAGGCAACCTGGGTCTGGCCAATGCGGTGCTGCGCCACCTGTCGGAAAAGCTGCCGCTGTCGCGCTGGCAGCGCGATCTGACCGATTCCACGGTGCTGCGCAACATGGGCGTGGCCTTTGGCTACAGCCTGCTGGCCTACGAGGCCTGCCTGCGCGGCCTGGGCAAGCTGGAAACCAACCCCGAGCGCCTGGACGAAGACCTCGACAACTGCTGGGAAGTGCTGGCCGAGCCGGTCCAGACCGTGATGCGCCGCTTCGGCGTGCCCAACCCCTACGAGCAGCTCAAGGAGCTGACGCGCGGCAAGGGCATCTCGCGCGAGGCGCTGCAGACCTTCATCGGCGGCCTGGCGATTCCCGACGATGCCAAGAAGCTGCTGCTGGAAATGACCCCGGCCAGCTATATCGGCCGCGCGGTGAGCCTCGCCGAACGGGTGTAATCTTCCCGGCGTGGGCGGTCCGAGCGTTTCGGATCGCACCTTGCCGGCAGGCACGTTGCAATAAAGCCACCCCATGGGTGGTTTTTTTGTTACGCGCCCGGCATGCGCACAGGCGGGCAGGCGCCGCGTCCTGGTTGCGACGAATTGTCACTTCAAACCATTTGAATGATTCCATGAATTTCAGACCGTTCCGCAACACGCCGGGCGCACAATAATGCGAGAATTCAACGGCACGCATGATTGCCATTCAGTAAAAGTTTATGAAACGCCCGCATAGGGCAGGGGTCTTCTTCCATGCATTCCCAAGCCAAAGCCAGTGCCCACGCCGGCACCGCTCCAGGGCCGTCATCGGCGTCCGCTTATGGCGCGACCGCGATCGGCCTGCACTGGATCATCGCCTTGCTGATCTTTGCCGCCTTCGGGCTGGGCCTGTACATGACCAGCATCCCGGGCCTGTCGATGCTCAAGCTCAAGCTGTTTTCATGGCACAAGTGGATCGGCGTGACGGTATTCGCCTTTGCCGCGCTGCGCGTGCTCTGGCGCGCTACGCACCGCGCTCCGGCTCCGGCAGCCGGCACCCCGGCCTGGCAGGCCAAGGCGGCCCACGCCGCCCACGTGCTGCTGTACGTGCTGATCGTGGTGGTGCCGGTTACCGGCTACCTGTACAGCTCAGCCTCAGGCGTTCCCGTGGTCTACCTTGGCATCTGGCAACTGCCCGCGCTGCTCGAGAAAAACGATGAGCTCAAGGAAATCCTGAAGCTGGCGCATATCTGGCTGAACTACCTGATGGCCGTCATCGTCGTAGTCCATGCGGCCGCCGCCCTCAAGCATCAGTTCATCGAGCGCGACGGTACACTGGCGCGCATGCTGCCGTTCCTCAAGTAGGGCAAGGCGGGGCCCCGTCCCGTTTCTCCGCCCTGACTGACCATTGACCGAGGGCCGCACGGCCCTCCTAGCGACAGGAGTTCTTTTCATGAAACGCATTCCCCGCGCGAGCGCGCTCCTGATGGCGGCCACGCTGGCCACCGCCGGCATCGGGGCGAATTACGCCTGGGCCCAGGTCGACGCGGCCAAGAGCTCGGTCACCGCGACAGCCCGCCAGATCGGCGTGCCGATGGAAGGCAAGTTCAAGAAATTCGATGCCGCGGTATCGTTCGATCCCGCCAAGCTGGCAGCGTCCTCGGCCAAGGTCGAGATCGACGTGTCCAGCTTCGAGATCGGCGATGCAGAGACCACCAAGGAGGTAAAGGGGCGCGACTGGTTCGACGCGGCCAAGTACCCCAAGGCGGTGTTCCAGTCGACCAGCATCAAGGCCGGCGCAGCCGGCAAGTATGAGGTGGCGGGCAAGCTSACCATCAAGGGCAAGACCCWGGACGTGGTGATTCCGGCAAGCTATCGCCAGGACGCCGGCGGCCAGGTGTTCGAAGGTGTGCTGCCGATCAAGCGCACCGTGTATAACATCGGCGATGGCGAGTGGAAGGATACTTCCGTCGTTGCCGACGATGTCCAGATCAAATTTCGTATCGTGACCGCGGCCAGGAAGTAAGCGCGCAGCGCCCGTATTCCCTGTCGCACCTTTGTACCTTTGCTGTTCATCCCCAACTTTTTGCCGGGAGTTCTCATGAAACTGCGCACCATCCTCGCCGCTGTCGCGGCCCTTTCCGCCAGCGCCGCCGTCGGCGTGGCGTCCGCCAACACGGTGACTTACAACCTCGATCCGACCCACACGTACCCGAGCTTCGAAGCCGACCACCTTGGCGGCCTGTCGACCTGGCGCGGCAAGTTCGAGAAGTCGAGCGGCGTGGTGACGCTGGATCGCGTTGCCAAGACCGGCACGGTGGACATCAAGATCGACGCCGCCTCGGTCGACTTCGGCAACAGCAAGCTGAACCAGCACGCGAAGGGCCCCGACATGTTCAATGTCGAAGCCTTCCCGGAAGCCACCTACAAGGGCAAGTTCACCAAGTTCAATGGCGACGTGCCGACCGAAGTCGATGGTCTGCTGACCCTGCATGGCGTGACCAAGCCGGTCAAGCTGGAGATCCGCGATTTCAAGTGCATCCAGCATCCGATGCTCAAGCGCGAAGCCTGCGGCGCCGATGCCGTGGGTAGCTTCAGCCGTGCCGATTTCGGTATCGACTACGGCGTGAAGATGGGTTTCAAGCCCGAGGTCAAGCTGGCGATCCAGGTCGAAGGCGTGAAGGCCGACTAAGACGGACGACAGATACGTCGCGAGGTCCGGGGGTTGCCCCCGACTTCGCGCATCTGGGTAACAAAGAAAAAGGCCGGGGCGCAATCCCGGCCTTTTTCTTTGTTACCAGCACATTGGGCAAGCCTGCGCGGGCATCGCCCAGGTTGTGTTGTCCGCACCTGGCGGCCACAGTACAATGATCCGCTAGTATTCAGTTACAGTCTCACTCAGTCACAGTCTCAGTCACCGTTACCAGGGTGTAGTCGCGTGCGTGCCTGCCTGCCATCAGTCAAGGACGCCCATGCCCGCAACCGATTACCGACATGTATCCCAGCAGTACCCCCTGATACTGGTCTAGCGTAGCGATCCATCGCCCTACGAGCTGTACCCGGCCAGTCAATGCCACACTGTTGAACTGGGCGGCCGGCAGCGTTTCTCGGATTTCYCTGGCGCAATACCGTGTACTCCCAAACGCAAATCGATCCGGTGGTCAGTTTCCGCAACTCGCAGGGCGAGCAGGTGCGGGGCACAATTATCAATCTCCAGAGAAAGTCTCTGGTGATGGAAATCTACAACCCATACTCGATCGTCCAGGTCAGCGAGGTGCTGAGCGAGCTGAGTGTGCGCATGGGGACCAAGAACGCCTACCTGGGCAAGGCGGTGGTGATGAGCCTGGTGAACACCGGCCTCACCGCGGTGGTATCGCTCACGCTGATCGACGAATGGCGCGAGTTGAGCGACCTGCCCAACGAGCCGAAATCGGTCGGGCGCGAAGCAGAACTGTTTATCAAAGACTGGGACGCGCGCTTCAATATCCGGCGCGATTACCAGATCGTGGTCAATGAAATGCGCGCGTTTCTCTCTGAAGTATCGCGCTGGGTCGAGCAGGTCGACCTGACCGAAAACCTGCCCAAGACCGATGGACGGTTGCGGGAGGACGTGTTCTACGAGCTGGCCACGCCGATCATGCTCAAGACCAAGTCCTACCTGGACCGGCTGGAAGGCGAGGCCGAGCAGGTGGACGCCGAGATCGCGCCCGTGCACCGTACCTATGCGCAGTCGGCCCTGCATCCGTTGCTGCTGCGCGCCCCCTTTGTCTATCGCACCTTCACCAAGCCGCTGGGCTACGCCGGCGACTACGAGATGGTCAACCAGATCCTGAGCGACCCGCAGCAGGGCCCGACCACTTACTTCCAGATTGTCAACACGGCCTTCCTCAAGGCGGCGGTAGCCACCGCCCACCGCAACCGGATCGACCTGCTGGTGGACTTCCTGTCGCGCCAGGCGGACGCCGCCCGTGCGGCCGGCAGGCCGTTCCGCGTGCTCAATGTCGGTTGCGGCCCGGCCTTCGAGATCCAGCGCTTCGTGCGTGAATATGCGCAGCCCGAGCTGCTGTCGTTCCAGTTGGTCGATTTCAGCGAGGAGACGCTGGCCTACACCAAGTCCTCCATCGAAAATTCGGCGGCCTCGGCGGGGCACAAGGTATCGGTGGAGATGGTGCACCAGTCGGTGCATGAACTGCTCAAGCGCAAGATTTCGCCGGACGATGCCGCGCTGCGCGAGTTCGACGCGGTGTATTGCGCGGGGCTGTTCGACTACCTGTCGGATAAGGTGTGTTCCCGGCTGCTAAGCTATTTTGCCGCGCGTACACGGCCTGGCGGCCAGCTGCTGGTGACCAATGTCCACTCCGCCAACCCCGAGAAGTTCGGCATGGAACATTTGCTGGAGTGGTACCTGATCTATCGCGACGAGGCCAGGATGAGTATGCTGCTGCCCGAGCAATCCCGCGACCATAAGCTCTATGTCGACCAGACCGGAGTCAATGTGTTCGCCGAAGCGATCATCCTCTGAAACACCAGTAGCCGGCCCAGCCATGAGCACGAATCAACTTTACGCGGGTTACCAGACCGAGCTGGCGGATTTCCGCCTGGCCTTCAGCCGCGGCGGCGCGTATACCGCCATCGTGCTGGTGCTGCTCGGCGTGGGGCTGGACTATGGCCAGTACCCGCAGCTGCAGGCGCCGTTCGCGGTGGCGCGCGTGCTGGTGTCGCTGCTGATCGCCGGCATTGTCATGCTGTTGTACAGCACCGCGGGGCGGCGCTTCGCGCCGTGGCTGACCTTGTCATGGCTGCTGCTGCCGCAGATCATGATCTCCTGGATGATCTGGCATACGGACGGCGTGGAATCGCCCTACTACGTGGGGCTGAACCTGGCCATCTTCGCCTCCGGCATCGCATTGCCTTTCGGCCTGTGGCAGAACCTGGTGTTCGGGGTCCTTTCCTACCTGTTCTACCTGCTTGCCTGCCTGCTGCATTCCGGCGGCATCGAGCCGGCCGGCACCTTTATCGTCAATTCGCTGTTCCTGCTGTTTGCCGCGGCGGCCAGCGCGGTCTATACCTTCTTCAACGAGCGGGCGCGCTTCATGCTTTTCCGCCTGAAGGCCGAAGTGGCGGAAAAGAACGCCGAGCTCGAAGTCATCAACCGCAAGCTGGTCGACATCAAGGGCCAGATGCTGCAGCAGGAAAAGATGGCCGCCATCGGTACGCTGGCCGCGGGCCTGCTGCATGAGGTCAACAACCCGGTCAACTTTTGCCTGATGGCGATCGAGGTTGCGCTGGAAGAGCCGGTAGCCAAGAATGAGCCGATGCTGCAGGAGTGCCTGGTCGATGCCAAGCAGGGCATGCAACGTATCCAGCATATCGTGTCGGACCTGAAGACTTTTGCCTATCGCAAGCCCGGCGCCGAAGCCGAAGGCACGCCGTTCCTGTTCGAAAAGGCGCTCGATTCGTCGATCCGGCTGACCGCGCATGAGTTGCGCGGGGTCGCCGTCACGCGCGAGTTGCCCACCGATACGCTGGTACTGGGCGACGAAGCGGCGGTGATCGGCGTGCTGATCAATTTGTTTTCCAATGCCGCGCTGGCCATGCGCAAGGCCGGCACGCAGAGCCCGGCGATCCACACCACGGTGAAGTGGGTCGAGCGCCGGTTGCATGTCACGGTCAAGGACAATGGCCCCGGCATCGCGTCCGAGCACCTGGCGCGCGTGTTCGAGCCGTTCTTCACGACACGTGAAGTCGGGCAGGGCCTAGGCCTGGGCCTGTCGATCAGCTACGCGGTGATCGAGCGCCATGGTGGCGTGCTGTTTGCTGAAAGCGAGCTGGGCCAGTGGGCCTCGTTCAGCTTCGACCTGCCGCGAGCCGACTGAGGAGCGTCATGAGCGATGCCCGGCAACCGAAGCTTACCGTCCTCTACGTCGATGACGAGGAGATGGCATGCAAGTACTTCGCCCGCGCGGTTGGCACGGAGTACGAGGTGCTGGTCGCCAGCGGCGCCGATGAGGCAATCGTCGTCCTGCGCCGGGAGAGCGCGCGCGTCGCCGTGCTGGTGACGGATTTCCGCATGCCAGGCCGTAATGGCGGCGACCTGCTGCGACAGGTGGCGCTCGAGTACCCGCAGATCGTCCGCATCCTGGTGACCGCCTATGCGGACAAAGACATGCTGTTGCAGACGGTCAACACCGGCGAGGTGTTCCGCATCCTGGAGAAGCCCCTCGAACTGGGGCAGGTGCGCGAGACGCTGCGACTGGCGGCGGAACGTTACCGCGAGCGTTCGGTGCGCCACCAGCGCCTGATGGCGATCGACGAGACGCTCGCCTTTCTCGCCCATGAACTGAATACACCGCTGGCGGCGATCGCAAATTTTGCCCGCGGCATCGAAAGCCGGATCGCGGCGGAATACAATCCGCAGCGCCAGAGCGAGATCGGCCAGGCGGCAACGTCGATGCACGACAACGCGCAGTATTGCCTGGCCGTGATTTCGTCTTTCCTGCAGTCGGTGCGCAGCAGCGGGGGCCGGCCCAGCACGCAGCCCAATGCCAGCCGGGAAGTGACTGCCGGCGCCCTGATCGCCGCGCTGCTCGATACCTACCCGTTCGCGGGGCCGCAGCGCGAGTGGGTGCAGGTCGAGATGCAAGACGACTTTGCCGTGCGCACGCTGCCCAATTGCGTGGCGCTGGTCTTGTCGTCGCTGCTGTCCAACTCGCTGCGCGCCCTCGATGGCGTCGCCGCGCCGTCGCTGCGCTTCGTGGTGGCGGCCGAGCCCGAGGCCGCGATCCGCATTTGCGACAACGGCCCGGGCATACCGCCGGAAGTGATGGGGCGCCTGCTGGTGGACCCGGTCACCACCCATGCGAATACGGGTGGCAACGGGCTGGGCATGATTTTCTGCAACCGTGTCATGCAGTCTTTCGGTGGCGGCATCCGGATCGAGTCGACGTCCGGTGCGGGCACCACCGTAACACTGGATTTTCCAAATACCAAGAGTCGAATGCACAGGAGTAATCGATGAACGAACCGAATGCCACGCAGGCACCATCACCGGCGATTCTGTTCGTCGATGACGAGGCGACGGCCGTCAAGTATTTCCAGCGTGCCATCGGAGCCCTGGCGCCGGTCGTGACCGGCGGCTCGGTGGAAGAAGGCAAGGCGCTGCTGGATGCGCACGCCGACAGCCTGGCGGTCCTGGTCTCCGACCAGCGGATGCCAGGCGAGTACGGCAACGAACTGCTGCGCTACGCGCGCGAGCGCTATCCGCATATCGTGCGGATCCTGACGACGGCCTACTCGGAGATCGAGCACACCGTCGCCGCGGTCAACGAAGGCCAGATCCACCGCTACATCAAGAAGCCGTGGGACATTACCGCGCTGCGCATGGAGCTCAAGCAGGCGCTGGAGATGGCAGGCCTGCGCAAGGAACGCGACCAGTTGCTGCGCGAGAAGCTGAGCGTGCTGCAAAGGCAGACCATCGCCGCGCGCATCGGCCTGATCCGCACGCTGTCGGCCAGCCTGATTGGCCCGGAGCGTTTCCAGCCGGTGGAAACCTACCTGGCTTCGGCCGCGCTGGCAGGCGTACAGAATCCCGAGCCGGACTGGCTGCTGATGGACTACGCCGACCTGGTGGCGGCGGAAAGCCGGCGCAGCGGCAGCTTCGGCTATGCGGTGGCGGCAAGGCTCGCGGGCCTGCGTACGCAATTCACCGGCCGTGGCGCGGGCGATGCTGTGGCGCTACTGGCCGAGACGCTGGCCGAGGCCGGCGGGGTGGACGTGGTGCGCCGGGATGGCGATGCCCTGGTGTGGATTCACGGTGCCGCGCTTGGCGAATACCTGGGCGAGCCGGTGGACAAGGAGGTCTCCGCGCGCCATGTGGCCTGGCTGGCCGGACTGCTGTGGCTGGATGAAGCCGGCGGGGCGCTGAAGGCCGTGCGCGAGGGCGGCTCGATCGTCTACCGCGCCGCCGAGCGCACGGCCGAGTTTTCCGCGGATCGCCTGGCGGTGTGGATCGAGCAGTTCTGACGCGCTGGCGACATACGGTGCCCGGATCGAAGCGGGCAGGCGCGGCAATGAAAAATGGGCACCCGAAGGTGCCCATTTTTCATTGACGGAGAATCCGTTGCGGGGCCGTCAGGCCTGCGCGCCGAAGTTCGGGTCGTCGCGGTCGACGTCGCCCGGCTTCTTCTCGCCCTTGACCAGGTCCTCGCGCTTGACGCCCAGCCACATGGCCAGCGCCGCGGCAACGAACACCGAGGAGTAGATGCCGAACAAGATGCCGACGGTCAGCGCCAGTGCGAAGTAGTGCAGGGTGGGGCCACCGAAGAAGAACATCGACAGCACCATCATTTCGGTCGAACCGTGGGTGATGATGGTCCGCGAGATGGTGCTGGTGATCGCGTTGTCGATGATCTCATGCGTGGTCATCTTGCGGTACTTGCGGAAGTTCTCGCGGATCCGGTCGAAGATCACGACCGATTCGTTGACCGAGTAGCCCAGCACCGCCAGGATCGCCGCCAGCACCGACAGGGAGAATTCCCACTGGAAGAAGGCGAAGAAGCCCAGGATGATCACCACGTCGTGCAGGTTGGCGATGATGCCGGCGACAGCGAACTTCCACTCGAAGCGGAACGACAGGTAGATCACGATGCCGGCCACCACGCACAGCAGCGCCAGCAGGCCRTCSGTGGCCAGTTCCTTGCCGACCTGCGGRCCGACGAACTCSACRCGCTGGAGCTTSACRTCCGGYGYGGCGGCCTGCAGCGCGCCCATCACCTGCTCGCTCTGCTGGGCCGAGGTGACGGGCTTGCCGTCAGGGCCTTTTTGCAGCGGCAGGCGGATCATCACGTCGCGCGAGGTGCCGAAGTTCTGCACCTGCACGTCGCTGTAGCCCAGCTTGCCGACCTGGCCGCGGATATGCTCGAGATCGGCCGGCTGCTGGTAGTTGACCTCCATCACCGTGCCGCCCGTGAACTCGATCGACAGGTGCAGGCCCTTGTGCGCGAGGAAGAATACGGCGGCGGCAAACGTCAGGAAGGAAATCACGTTGAAGATCAACGCGTGCTTCATGAACGGAATGTCGCGCCGGATGCGGAAGAATTCCATGTTGAATCCTGTTTAATACGGCAGCTGTGCTGCTGTTTTGTACTGCAGGTCTATGCTGGTTGGCTGCCGCGCGCCCGGCGCGGCAGCCATGATGCTTACTTGGCGACGGTGCCCTGGCTGTCCGAGCCCGGCTTCCAGATCTGGCCGATMGCCACGCTCTGSAGCTTCTTCTTGCGRCCGTACCAGAGGTTGACCAGGCCACGATTGAAGAACACCGCCGAGAACATCGAGGTCATGATGCCCAGGCAGTGCACCACGGCGAAGCCGCGCACAGGGCCGGAGCCGAAGGCCAGCAGCGCCAGGCCGGCGATCAGCGTGGTCACGTTCGAGTCCAGGATGGTGGCCCAGGCGCGGTCGAAGCCGACGGCGATTGCCATCTGCGGCGTAGCGCCCGCGCGCAGTTCCTCGCGGATACGTTCGTTGATCAGCACGTTGGCGTCGATGGCCATGCCGAGCACCAGCGCGATAGCGGCGATGCCGGGCAGCGTCAGCGTGGCCTGCAGCATCGACAGCACCGCCACCAGCAGCAGCAGGTTGACGGCCAGCGCGGCCACCGAGAACACGCCGAACAGCATGTAGTACAGCATCATGAAGACGGCAATGGCACCGAAGCCGTAGGCCACGGAGTCAAAACCCTTCTTGATGTTGTCCGCGCCCAGCGACGGGCCGATGGTGCGTTCCTCGATGATTTCCATCGGCGCGGCCAGCGAGCCGGCGCGCAGCAGCAGGGCCAGGTCGTTGGCGGCTTCGGTGGAGTAGGAGCCGGTGATCTGGAAGCTGGAGCCGAGTTCGGACTGGATGGTCGCGACAGTCAGGACCTCGCCCTTGCCCTTCTCGAACAGCACGATGCCCATCGGCTTGCCAATGTTCTCGCGCGAGACGTCGCGCAGCACGCGGCCGCCCTGGGCGTCGAGCTTGATGTTGACGGAGGGACGCTGGTTCTGGTCGAAGCCGGCCGAGGCGCTTTCAATGCGGTCGCCGGTGAAGATGACCTGCTTCTTGAGCACCACCGGGGCGCCGTTGCCCTGCGTGAACAGCTCGCTGCCGAAGGGGATCGGGTCGCCCGGACGCGGGTTGCGAGGTGCCTCGGGGTCCGCCAGGCGGGCTTCCAGCGTAGCGGTGCGGCCGATGATGTCCTTGGCCTTGGCGGTGTCCTGCACGCCCGGCAGCTGTACCACGATGCGGTCGGCGCCTTGCTGCTGGATCACCGGCTCGGCCACGCCGAGCTCGTTGACCCGGTTGTGCAGGGTGGTGATGTTCTGCTTGACCGCCGCATCCTGCACCGCCTTGCGGGCGGCCTCGGTGAATACGCCGGCGATGTTGCTGCCGTCCGGGGTGAACGCCAGCTCGCGCAGGCTATCGGCCAGGATGGCACGCGCCTTGGTGGCGTCGTCGGCGTTATTGAAGCGCACCGTCAGGCGATCGCCGTCGCGGTCGATGCCGCCATGGCGGATGCCCTTGTCGCGCAGCAACGTGCGGGCGTCGCCGGCGAGGCTGTCGAGCTTCTTGTCGACCGCGCCCTTCATGTCCACCTGCAGCAGGAAGTGCACGCCACCGCGCAGGTCCAGCCCCAGGTACATCGGCAGCGCGTGCATGGCGGTGAGCCAGCGCGGCGAACCCGACAACAGGTTGAGCGCGACCACGTAGGTGGCGTCACTGGGGTCCGGGTTGAGCGTGCGCGTCAGGATGTCCTTGGCCTTGAGCTGCTCGTCGGGCGTGCGGAAACGTGCCTTGACCGAGCCGGACTGGCCGTTCAGGTCGAAGAACATGCCGTCGGGCTGCAGGTTGTTCTGTGCCAGGATCTGCTCGATCTGCTTCTGCATGGCCAGGTCGATCTTGACCGTGGCCTTGGCGGAGGAGACCTGCACGGCAGGCGCCTCGCCGAAGAAGTTCGGCAGCGTATAGGTGATGCCGATGGCCAGCGCCACCAGGATCACGAGGTATTTCCAAAGCGGATAACGATTCATCTTTGGCCAGTCGTTCTTCGGTTGGCGGGGCCGACGTTACCGTCAGCAGGGAGGTCGGCACCACCGCACCGGTTGGCAAACAGCCGCCTGGCATCCACGGATAACCCGGGCTGGATCAGGCGGCTGCGGGGGCACGCGCGCTAAAGGCGTGCCGGGAAGGGCGAAAAAGCAGGCTAACGGGCGGGAGAGCGGTAAAAGCCGGAATATGGCAACGATCCACCCGCTATCGCGGTGCTCAGAGCGACTTCAGCGAGCCCTTGGGCAGCACCGTGGTGACCGCGCTCTTCTGCACCGTGATTTCGGTGCCCGCGGCGATTTCGAGGGTCACGTATTGCTCGTTGACCTTGGTGACGCGGCCAAGGATACCGCCGGCGGTGACCACTTCGTCATTCTTGGCCAGGGCTTCCATCATTGCCTTCGCTTCTTTCTGGCGCTTCATCTGCGGGCGGATCATGATGAACCACAGCACCGCGAACATCAGGATGATAGGCAGGAAACTCATCAGGCCACCCGCCGCGCCGCCGGTGACACCGGCAGTCTGGGCAAATGCGTTAGAAATCAGCACGTTGCTTCTCCGTCACAAAGTCAGTCAGTTAGTCGATCATTCTACCACCCGCTTGCAACCGCACTGCACGCCGGATAAGGGCAATTGCAGTGGTTTACGGGTTTGTTCGGAGCGCCTTGGGYGCCGCTTGCGGCAGCCGGGCACCGCTATTCGACCGGCGCCCGGCGGAAAGTTCACGCCGGCGCGCCGGGTGCGGCTCACTGCGGCCCGCGCGCGCGGTCGGCGGCGAACTGCAGGCGGAAGGCTTCGAAGCGGTGCTGCTCGATGGCTT
>NZ_JBFTLX010000142.1:0-17451 GCF_056396665.1 Cupriavidus sp. 05T313
GGGGTTATATCGAAGTGCAATAACAAGCGGTTTGAAAACATATTAGACAGTATCACGACGGTTGGCCAAAATGCACGCAAACGAATGAAACCGGACCACAGGAGACAAGAATGCTGCGCCGACCTTACCTAGCCGGCTTGCTGGCCGCCGCGCTGTCGCTGGGCGCTGCCGCCACCAGCGCCGAGACCTACCCCGCCAAGCCCATCCGGCTGGTCGTGCCCTACGCGGCGGGCGGCGCTGTCGACATCGTGGCGCGTTCGGTTGGCCAGAAGATGAGCGTGCTGCTCAAGCAGCCCATCATTGTCGACAACCGCCCGGGCGCCAGCACCAATATCGGCATGGACGCGGTGTCCAAGGCCGCGCCGGATGGCTACACCATCATGATGGCCTCCAACAGCCTGGCCACCAATGCCGCGCTGTTTGCCAAGCTGCCGTTCGACCCGACCCGCGATTTCACGCCGGTGGCGCGCATTGGCCAGGCCTCGCTGGTGCTGGTGGTGCCGGCCAAATCCAGCGTGACCTCGCTCAAGGACCTGGTCTCCCAGGCGCAGGCGCAACCCGGCAAGCTCAGCTATGCCTCGGCCGGCAACGGCAGCTCCGGTCATCTCGCCGGCGAGTTGTTCAAGGAAGCGGCGCACATCGACGTGTTGCACGTGCCTTACAAGGGCGGCGCGCCAGCCATCACCGACCTGCTGGGCGAGCGCATCACGTTCATGCCGATTAACCCGCTCGAAGTCATCACGCATATCCGCGCCGGCACCCTGCGCGCCATCGCGGTGGCGAGCGACCAGCGTGCGCCGCTGCTGCCGGGTGTGCCAACCTCGCGCGAGCAAGGCCTGCCGGGCTTCACCGCTTCTGTCTGGTGGGGACTGGTGGCGCCGGCCAAGACGCCGCCCGCTGTCGTGCGTGAACTCAACACCGCTGCCAATACGGCGCTGGCCGACCCGGACGTGCGCAAGCAGCTCATGCAACTGGGTGTCACCATCCTGCCCGGCACCCCGGAAGCCTTCGGCCAGTTCGTGCGCAACGAAACCTCAACCTGGAACGGCGTGATCCGCAAGGCGGGTATCACGGCCGACTGAAGCCTTCGACGCGACCCAACGGAAATCCCCATGTCAGACATCCACGCCCAAGCGCAATCCCCGGCTCCAGCCGACGCGCAAGCCGACGCAAAGCGTCCCTCTATCCTGGTGGTCAGCGCGCATGCCGCCGATTTCGTCTGGCGCGCCGGCGGCGCCATCGCGCTGTATGCCGAGCGCGGCTACCACGTCAAGATCGTCTGCCTGTCCTTTGGCGAACGCGGCGAGTCGGCCAAGATGTGGCGCCAGCCGGGCATGACCATGGAGCGCGTCAAGGCCGCGCGGCTTGAGGAAGCGCAGCAGGCCGCCGACATCCTCGGCGCCACACTGGAGTGCTTCGACCTCGGCGATTACCCCCTGCGCGTGACCGACGCGGCGTTGCTGCGCCTTGCCGACCTCTACCGCGAACTGCGGCCGGAACTGGTGTTGAGCCATTCGCGCGAGGACATCTATAACTTCGACCATCCTCTCGCCACCCGTGTGGCGCAGGAAGCGCGCGTCATCGCCCAGGCGCATGGCTACAAGCCTGAAGTGCCCGTGATCGGCGCGCCGCCGGTATTCCTGTTCGAGCCGCACCAGCCCGAGCAGTGCAACTGGAAACCCGATTTGTTGCTCGACATTTCTTCCGTTTGGGAGAAGAAGCAGCGCGCTTTCGCCACCATGGCGGCGCAGGAGCACCTGTGGGAGTACTACACGCGGGTGGCGCTGCAGCGCGGCGCCCAGGCCACGCGCAATTCCGATCGCAGGGTGAAGTACGGCGAGGGCTATGCACGTGTGTTCCCGCAAGTATCGGAGAGCCTGGCATGAGGACCGTCGCCTATCGCAATATCCTGCGCGCCGCCGCCGCGGACATTGAGGTGCTGGGTGCCTCAGGCGTGGCCACTGTGCATGAGGCGCAGCGCCGCACGGGACTGATGAAGCCCTATCTGCGGCCGATACAGTCCGGCGTAGCGATGGCCGGCAGCGCCGTGACGGTGCTGATGCACCCGGGTGACAACTGGATGATCCACGTCGCGGTGGAGATGGTGCAGCCCGGGGACGTGCTGGTGGCGGCGCTGGTCAGCGACTGCACCGATGGCCTGTTCGGCGATCTGCTGGCGACCTCGCTCAAGGCGCGGGGCRCGCGTGGCCTGGTCATCGACGGCGGCGTACGCGATGTGGCCACGCTCAATGCCATGGGCTTCCCGGTCTGGTCGCGGGCGGTTTCCGCCCAGGGCGCGGTCAAGGAGACCGTCGGCGCGGTTAATGTCCCGGTGATCTGCGCTGGCGCCAACGTGCGGCCCGGCGACGTGATCGTGGCCGACGACGACGGCGTGGTGGTGGTGCCGCGCCCCCTGGCCGCCGAGACCGCACGCCGCGCCGCCGAGCGCGAGGCCATGGAAGCGGGCAAGCGGGCCACGCTGGCCGCCGGCGTGCTCGGCCTGGACATGTACAAGATGCGCGAGGCGCTGGCGGCCAAGGGACTGGCCTACTCGGATGAGACCGTGGACTGGTATAGCGGTTTCGACGAGGCCTGAGCCAGACGTCGCCCGGCGCGCCCGCATCTGGTATAAGCGACGCAGACAAGCATCCAGGCATCGCGGGGGAGCCAGATGGAACTGCGCCAGCTTCAGTATTTTGTCCGGGTGGTGGAACTCGGCAGCATGAGCCGCGCTGCGCTCGATCTCGATATGGTGCAGTCCGCCATGAGTCAGCAGATCAGCCGGCTGGAGAGCGAACTCTCGACCCGGCTGCTGCTCCGGACCACGCGCGGCGTCGCGGCCACCGAAGCCGGCCTGGCCTTCTTCCGCGAAGCCCGGCTGGCGCTGCGCCATGCCGAGCAGGCCACGCGCGCCGCCCATCATGCGCAGCTGTCCGGCACCGTCAGCGTGGGTTTGGCGCCTACTACCGCCTCGGTGATCGGCCTGCCACTGATGCGCGCCATGCGCGAGCGCTATCCGAATGTGCGCCTGCATACGGTAGAGAGCCTGTCCGGCCATCTCAGCGCCATGCTCAATGCCCGCCAGCTTGACCTCCTGGCACGGGCAATCTTCAATCCGCTGGTGGGACCAGCGCTGCCGGGTAGAGCACGCAACCAACCATGTCGAGCATTCGTTCTAGTGCGCTAACAGCCTTTGCCAGCGTCGTCACCCGGTTGGGGGGCTCGCCGGGAAACCTGATGAGTGCTGCGGGCATTCGGGAGGATGCGTGGCGAGAGCCTGGCAGCTTCGTGTCATTCGCAGCCTTCGCGCTGCTGCTGGAACTGGCCGCGGAATCGCTCGGCTGCGCCGACTTTGGACAATGGTTGGCTGACGGCCAAAGCGTGTTCACGCTAGGTCCACTCATCTTCATTGCCTTCGGTGGCTCCACTGCCTGCGAGGTCTTCCGTCGCCTGGATCGGTACCTCCACCACTATGTGACTGGCGTACGACCTATGCGATGCGCGGGGGGCAAGCGAGAGACGATGGAGATCAAACTGGTATTCCAAATGGAGCCTGCGTTCAGGTACGCACAGGCTGGCGAATTCCTCCTCGCGACCGCATACAAGATTGCGAGGCTGCTCGCGGGTCGCAGGGCTGACTCAGTGCGCGCGGTGGCACCTTCCCTACAGCGGTCCGGTGACGTCCCCGCGCGCGCCAGTGATGCTTCGTTGCCACTTCTTGCACGCAGCGGGGCTCACTACAGCCTGTTCGTGGACAGACGGATCCTGGGGTTGGAGGAGCCATATCGAAACAACAAATTCAAGGAGGCTCTCGCAGAGCACGTGGCCTCAATCTCGGTTGATCGGGAGCTTTGCTTTACCGATCAGGTGTCGGCCGTGATCCAGCACCTCTTGTCCACAGGGTACTGCACTCTCGCAGCGGTGTCCTCTTGCCTTGGCATGCACCCCCGTGGGCTGCAGAGAGCCTTGGCACTTCATGGCTCGCGGTTTGCCGATCTCTTGGCGGAAACAAGACGCGAGATGGCCCTGCGTTACGTGGCAGATGGGATACCCCAGTCGATCCAGGCGTCTCTGCTGGGATATCGCGAGAATGCTTCCCTCTATCGGGCACTAAGAGGTTGGCGCGGCGTCAGCCGCGATAGCGGTGCCCAATTCGATCATGTTACGACCGTTGTTGAAGATGTCCACGCCGATTGTCATCAAATGACACTTCCAATCGAAAGGCCCCTTGCGGAAACTGTGGGGCGCAGCGCGTTGAACCAGACCTTGTCCGTACGAGTTGTATCTCGTTGAGCCGAGGCGCCGCCTGCGTAGCGTCGATATCCCTATTGCTGCATCGCAGCTATACAGCGGCAAGCGGATCGGCGCTACTGTTTGATTGCGGACGGCTGCGGGGTAGCCGTCCGCAATCGCTTCGAATTGCCTGGATGATGAAGCTCGGAACTACAGTCGACGTGCATCGTCTTCGGCCCAGACGGGATGGGCTCGTGTAGAGCCGGCAGCGACAAATTTGAGGCGAACAATGATGCATGTGGCCGCACCCTCAAGCGCGCGCGGGCACCGATAATCATTAAGCGGTCCTCGTCCTGCGGGACACGTTGATGATGGGCGTGCGACCACGCTGTGGCGGCGTAAAGCAGGGAGATGGCGGCTATGCCGACTCGGATCGCGTTGGGAAAGCGTTGTCTTTGCATTAAGTTTCCTGGAGCGCAGGATTTAACTGCGTAGTGCAGTCGCAAAGACGGGACTAATCATATCCAAGCCACCCTTCGGCAGGGTAGTGCCGCGACCGGGCAGGCATACCGAATGGGTTGGCCCAGTAGTCTTCGCGGCGGCGCTGCCGGCCGCGGACGCACTGTGACCAAATGCCGGCTGTGCCAGAGGCTGAGTACCTTGCCCGCTTTGGGGCGATCTGCAGGATTTGCGCCAGTGGGACGGCGCCACGGAGCCACACAAATTCGGACACCCCGTCTCAGGTCAGAAACTCTCTGTATCCACCTCGCTGTTGCCCTGCGGATTGTACCGGCTGCCCACCACGGTTCGCTGGTTGATCAGTGACTCCAACCGGGCCATGTCATCTGCGCTGAGCTTCACATCGATTGCCCCGAGATCGTCCAGTAAGTGCGCCACGCTGGTGGTGCCAGGGATCGGAATGATGTTATTGCCACGATGCAACAGCCAAGCCAGCGAGAGCTGTGCCAGCGAGCAACCGACGTCGCGGGCAATGGCTTTGTAGCCGTCCAGCAGCGACAAGTTTGCGGCGTAAGCCTCGGGTGCAAAGCGCGGCATGGAGCGGCGGATGTCCTTGGCGTCGAGCGAGGCTACGTCGGTCAGTTCACCGCACAAAAAGCCGCGTGCCAGAGGGCTGAAGGCGACGAGGGC
Source organism: Cupriavidus sp. 05T313 (assembly GCF_056396665.1). Classification (NCBI taxonomy): domain Bacteria; kingdom Pseudomonadati; phylum Pseudomonadota; class Betaproteobacteria; order Burkholderiales; family Burkholderiaceae; genus Cupriavidus; species Cupriavidus sp. 05T313. The sequence continues at coordinate 5,383 of NZ_JBFTLX010000142.1, forward strand.
CACGCCAAGTTCGCGGCAGGTCTCTAGTACGGCGATTTCCGGGTTGCGCGTCCACAAGGAATATTCGGTCTGCAACGCGGTGATGGGATGCACGTTGTGGGCTTTGCGCAGCGTGTGTGCCGACACTTCCGATAGACCGATGGCACGGACATGGCCCTTGTGCACCAGATCGCTCAGGGCGCCCACGCTTTCCTCGATGGGTACTTTCTTGTCCCAGCGGTGCAGGTAGTACAGGTCAATCACGTCGGTACGCAGGCGCTTGAGCGCGGCTTCGCAGGTGGCCCGGATGGTCTGTGGGCGGCCGTCGATGACTCGCACGGGCTTGCCATCGCCATTGATGTCTACTCCGGTCATGCCGCACTTGCTGGCCAGGGTGAACTGGTTGCGGTGCTTGGACAGGACGTTGCCGACTAGCGTCTCATTTGCACCGAAGCCGTACAGGGCGGCCGTGTCAAAAAAATTGACGCCAGCATCCAGCGCGGTCAGCAGTACCTTTGCGGCTTGCTCGGGCGATGGTGGCACGCCGTAGGCGTGGCTCAGATTCATGCAGCCCAGACCGATGGAACTGACGTTGAAGGTGCCGAGTTTGCGTTGTTGCATTGGATGATCTTCTGAAAAAAGGTCCCGGCTTCGAGGATGAAGCCGTCAGTCTTGGTGGTTTRCCAATGTACCGGATTAGCTCGGGTACTGTCACCTTGTTACACTGACAGCCGAAGTGCGGCGAGAATATTGAATGGGCAGATCGATCAGGTCCCAGCGTTTATAGGGGGCGTCGTAGGCGTCTGGCGAGGCAGTTTCCAGGAGGTGACCGATGCCTCCGATCTGTCGCTGTAAGCGTTCGGTAGCATGTAGCGGTCTTGAGTTCAGCGCCATGAGCCTGCCACGAATCCGGAAATTGCGAAGGTCCTCAAGCGCTTGCACTACCCGCTGGAAGTGATGCTGACCTGCGTGCGCTGGTATGTGGCCTACCCGCTCAGCCGGCGTCACCTTGAGCAGATGAGGCCGAGCGCGGCATCGTAGTGGATCATTCCACCAGTGCATCACTGGGCGATCAAACTACCGCCGGCGCTGCACCAGGTATTCGCAACGGCTCTCGCTTCCAGTTCGGTAGCAACGCCGATTTTCGCGATGGACATCGTCATGACAGCTTAGCGACTGTATTTGCCAATCATGCTTTGACCACCGAGCGCGTGCCCCTTGAGTGCCGACATGAGTTCGTCCCTGGTCAGCCCAGGCGGCAGTGCGGACGGCGCGAGATCCGTTGCGACCACGGTCAAGGTGTAATGGTGTGCTGCGTCACCCGCCGGCGGGCAGGGCCCGCGATACACGACCTCGCCCCTGACGTTCTTGCCAATGGTGGCGCCATGTCCGTCGGTCTGGCCTTCGCCCTCCTTGAGCTGCCCGCGATCGGCGGCGATGTTGTACGCAACCCAATGTGAAACTCCAAGCCCCATCGCGCCGTCGGGATCGGAAAGCAGCACGGCAACCGACTTGGTACCGGCAGGCAGGTTCGACCAGGACACCTGTGGAGAAACGCCCTTGCCGCCGCAATCGGACGTATTGTTGCCATGCAGCACAGGAATCGTCGCGCCATCCGCGAACGACGCGGAAGACACCTGCATGCCTGCCGCCTGCGCGATGCCCATACCGACAAAAAGCAATGCGCCTGCCAGCGGCGCGAAGCCAGTCTTAGCCTGTTTCATTCGTACATCCTCGTATGCAATGAGTGGAATGTATGCCGAGCGCGCCAGGCAAGTGCGGCTGTACCCTCTAGCATTCGCGATTGCCAGCACGGTGATTCCGGATTTACCTTGGACCAAATCGCGCGCAATGCACTTAATGTGTACGGACGATGCTGCGCGATGTCATTAGATATAACGTTAAAAATATAACGACCGGGGATCTGGAGTATCGGCCACGGGGCTTTATCCCGCATGGCTTCGGGCCTCGAGGACATCTCGCACTTCTGGATTCACGCAGGTCGAGGTAATACGGCCGGCGAGTGCGTCGAGCAGGTTGCGGGCCGCACGCAACGCCATCGCGTCGCGTGTCTGTTGTGTAGCCGAGCCGATATGCGGCAGGGCGACGACGTTCGGCATTGTCAACAGCGGCGAGTCCAGTGGCAGCGGTTCGCGCTCGAACACGTCGAGTCCGGCGCCGAGGATGCGACGTTCCCGCAGCGCCTCGATGAGCGCGGCTTCGTCGACCACCTGGCCGCGCGCGCAGTTGACGAGGATCGCCGTTCGCTTCATCAGGCGGAGCTCTGCCGCGCCGATCAGCCGCTCGGTCGCGGCGGACAACGGCACCAGCAGGCACACGAAATCGGCCTGCGCAAGCAGTTCCGGCAACGTGCGCCATTGCGCACCGTAGGCTTCTTCCGCTTCGTGATTGCGTGTGCGATTGCAATACAGCACGTCCATTCCGAAACCCAGCGCCGCACGTCGCGCGAGGGCGCAGCCGATGCGTCCGAGCCCGACGATGCCGAGCGCCTTGTGATGAACGTCGACGCCGAACTGAGCCGCTCCGACCGACGCACGCCATTCGCCGCGCCGCGTCCATTCGGCGAGTTCGACGACACGCCGCGCGCTCGCGAGCAGCAGGGTGAACGCGAGATCCGCGGTAGTTTCAGTCAATTCGTCGGGCGTGTTGTTGAGGATGATGCCGCGCCGCGTCAGGTCCTCGACATCGAATGCATCGAATCCGGCGGAAATGGTCGATGCCGCTTCCAGAAATCGTGCGGCGTCAAGCAGCTCCGGCGTGATCTTCATGTTGTTGCCGAGGATGCCGTGTGCCCGCGCGAGCGCTTCGATCAACGGCGCGCGGCTTGCGGCAGCGACCTGTTCGACCTCGGTCACGTCATGTTGTTCGCGCAACAGCGCGAGCACGCTCCGCGGCACGTTCCGGTACACGACGATTCGTTTTCTCATCGGGGGTTCCTCTGAGCGCCGGTGATATTCAAGCAGCGGCACATAAATTAATAGGGAAGCGGAATATGAAATTCCGGGAAGCAGCCGCCAAAAGTTGCACGAGAAGTACGCATCTCACCAGAAGCGATTCAGGTCGGCCAGCACGTCGGCCAAATCGTTGGTAACCGGAGGGCTGAGTGTGGGCGCCATTAGCGAAAATAGTGATCCTCAACTTTACCCCGTACCCATCTGCCAAAACGCTGTCCCAACCTGTGCCTTGGGGGCGCCAAGCGACATGGCCAGCAGCCACTTGCTGTATGCGCTCTGCGTCGATTCGCGAGGGGCCGTAGATCTCTCGCCTAGCCTGTCGCTCATGCCGCGAGCTGGTAAGCACGCATCCCCGGCATGTCCGTCTTTGGTGGAAAGACGTTCCACGACCCGTCATCGTGCCGGAAGAAAACGATCGTCACCCATCCTTCTGGCCGCAACGTGCCAATGCGCACGTAGCGCCTTCGATCCGAAGGCGCGCGACTGAACTCGATCACACGCAACGCCGCACCAGGCCCGAACCACTTGCCGGCCTGCACACGCACGGACTTTTTGCCGGTATGCATATCCTTCTCCTTCTCCTTCTCCTTCTCCTTCAACCACTCGCTTTTGTTGGCGCAGCTTCGTTTCGCGCGCCGTTTGCTATATCCTCAAGGCGTCCGCTGCGCGGTGCGGCGACTGGCCACGATAGGATTCGAGGAAACGGCAGCGAAACACCCGCTGTCAGGCACTCGAACGCACGGAGTGGTAGTCCCCGTCACCTTGGACAAGAACCGGCCTGTTACCAATTTCGGCCCGTGCACGCGTTGCAGCCATTCCGCGATCTGGCCCGGTAGCTGCGCCTCATCGGACCAGCACGCGAATCGTCCTGGCTTCCGGATTGATTTCGATCTTGGCGCCATGCGGAATTTGCGCCGTGCTGTCTGTATCTAAACCTGCCAGCATCGTCACGTCCCCCAGCGCCGCTCCCTCTGCGAGGACTGTGTTGACAGTATTGAGCACGATCTCCAGCGGCGCCATATCGCGCGACTGCATTTCGTGCAGCAGCCACAAGGTTGCGACACCACCCTTCGCCGTATCGAGCACGAGAATCTTATCGAACGACTCGCCAGCGATCTATTGCGCGGGGCGAGAGAAAACGCCACGCAGACGATTCAGCTCAGTTCTGTTTTGGGATATGCGCGGATTCGATGACGCCGCCCCATTTCTTCTGCTCGCTGGCGACGAATCGCACGAACTCTTCGCGGGTGCCGGTGCCTACCGATGCGTTGGCGTCGGTCAGCTCCTTGCGCAAGGCGTCGGACTTCAGCACTTTCTCCAGCGCGGCGCTCACCCGGTCGACGATCGGCTGTGGCGTGCCCTTGGGGAATACCAGACCGCCCCACGAGACGTTCTCGTAGCCTTTCAGTCCGGACTCGTCCAGGGTCGGCAGATTGGGATAGAGCGGAATACGCTCGCGGCTGGTGATCGCCAGCGCGCGCAGCTTGCCGCTTTTGACGAGCGGCCAGGCGACCGAGGCATTGGTAAACGTGTAGTCAAGCCGGCCGCCGGCGAGGTCGGTGAGGGACGGCGGATCGCCGTTGTACGGGATGAACAACACGTCGATGCCGGCCATCTTCTTGAATAGCTCGCCGCCCATGTGGCCACTGCTGCCGGTACCGGCCGCGGCGTATGACAGCTTGCCGGGCTCCTTCTTGGCCAGCGCAATCAGTTCGGCGACGTTCTTGATCGGGGAGTCGCCACGAACCACGAGCAGGTTGTAGATCGAGAACATGCGGCCCACGGGCACAAAGTCCCGTTGCACATCATAGGGAAGCTTGCTGAACAGGCCGGGGTTGACGGCCAGGGTGTTGATGTTGCCATAGCCAATCGTGTACCCGTCCGGCGCAGCGCGCTTGACCATCGCCATGCCGATGTTGCCTGCGGCGCCCGGGCGATTGTCGACGACGAAATTGGCGTTGGTCGCTCTCGCGAGGTGACTCAGGACGATACGGCTTAGTACGTCGCCCGATCCACCGGCAGCAGAGGGGACGATCACGGTGACTGGCTTATGGGGCCATGGGTCCTCCGCCGCCTGGACGGACGAGGTGAGACTGCAGGCCGCACCAAAGGCGAGTGCAGCGAAGGCGGTGGTGAATCGCTTGATGCGATCTCCGAGGGAACAGTGAGTGTGGCGTTCGAATTTCATGATTTTTCCTAAAGTCTTTCCCTGCCATTGCTCATGACAAGCAAGAGGTCTGGGCAATGATTCACTCGTTTGCGTGTCAGGATTGGCCGCCTCCCTTTGCGATTGAACGCGCCTGCACCGGCTGATCGATGCGGGAGCTACAACGGCTGCCCGCGCTGGCCAAGCCTGCCGGAGTGACGACGCGTACGTCGCCGCGCAACTCACCAGCCATGGAAACGCTCCCAGGTCGTGAGCTTTCCGCCCTCAGCGAGCGCTCGGTACTCGGGGAACTGCGCTCCTGTTGCGCAGGCGTGATTCGGAAGAATGCGTAGGCGCGTGCCTACGGGAAAGCGATGGGAGACGTCCGCATCAGGTTCACCTTCGCGCGACACGATGCCGTGCTCCTGGTTAGCGCCACTCAGCAGGTAGCCTGGCAACACCGTGCCGTCTATCGTGCAGACCTGCCCATATCCATAGTCCTGCTTCTGCTTCTGGGTTCCGCGATCGCGGCTCATGGCCATCCACCCTGCGTCCACGATGATCCAACCCTTATCGCTCTGATGACCGATCACCGTCGTCAGTACACTAAGCGCGATCTCATCCGTGGTGCAGACACCAATGTTGTTCATCACCAGGTCAAAGAGAACATAGACGCCGGCCCGCACCTCGGTCACCCCCTGGAGCTGCTCGGCGGCAAGTGCCGTCGGGGTCGAGCCGACACTGACCCCCGGGCATGGAAGGCCCGCCGCGCGCAGACGCTCCGCCGCACGCACGCAGCCGACGCGTTCGCGCTCGGCCAAGGCCGTCAACGCCTCAGGCGTATCAAGCTCGTAGCTCGAGCCAGCGTGAGTCAACACGCCACCAAGGCGCATACCCCCGTTATGCAATACGCGGCCGACCTCCAACAGCGCTGAGTCTTCAGGCTGGATGCCCGAGCGGTGGCCATCCGTGTCGATCTCGATCCACACCTCGAAGGCCTCACAGTTCGCTCTGCCGAAGTCGGCAATCGCCTGAGCCGACGCCATGCCGTCGGTGAGTATCTTCAAGTTGCAGCCGCGCCGGCGCAATGCCAGCGCCTGAGGAAGCCGGTGCGGTGCCATGCCAACCGCGTAGAAGATGTCGGTGACACCCGCGGCCAGGAATTGCTCGGCTTCCTTGAGCGTGGAGACAGTGATTCCATGCGCTCCGGCCGCGAGCTGGGCGCGCACGACAGGCGTGCATTTGCTGGTCTTTACATGCGGTCGAAACCGCACGCCCAGCTTTTCCATGCGCTGCTGCATCCGATCGATGTTGTGCTGCATGCGCTCCAAGTCAATAATCGCTGCAGGGGTGTCAACGGTGTGAAGGGAGAAGTACATGTCGAACGAGAAGGAAAATCGGTTGCAGGCTGGTGGGTCACGGGAATGCGCGCCTGTAAAGAGCCCAAGTCCTCCGTCGCGGTGTCGGCGAGCGGTGAAGGTGAGACCGGTGCGTATGTAGCCACTGTAGTCAGCCAAGCCATCTCCGTGGTTAAATGCCTGGAAATCTATTGTTAAGCTGAATTGAATGATCCGCATCGAGGTCCTGAGCCAATCATCGGCTTGGATTTATCCCGCCGACACCAGAGCCAGGTTCTCAGGGTGCTGGTTCAACCGATTTCGTCATAATGTTGGGGAAGCTTCGCAAGCCTGCTTTTGGTATGGTTCTGGACTGCCTATGGGCGGTATTCGTGGTTGTGCGGCTTCTAAAAATTTCGGCCATACTGCCCCCCACGTCACTGCCTGGAGGCAAATAAATGGGGTTCGAATTCAACGGTAAGCGCGTCGTCGTCGCTGGTGGCTCGCGTGGCATCGGCCGCAGCATTGCGCTCGGGTTCGCGCAGGCTGGCGCTGCAGTGTCGGTCTGCGCACGCAATCTGGAAGGATTGAAAGCCATCGAGGCCGAGCTGGACGTTTATGGCCATCTGGCCCATACCGCACCTTGCGATCTCGCTGAAGGCGAGGCGATCAGTGCTTACATTGCAGCAGCCGGCGAAGCGCTTGGTGGCATCGACATTTTGATCAACAACGCGTCGGGTTTCGGAGGCGGGGATACCGAAGCCGGCTGGGAGGCCGGCATCCAGGTCGACCTGTTGGCAACGGTGCGCGCAGGGCATGCCGCACTGCCATTCTTGCGCCTGTCGGCCAACGCCGCCATCGTCAATGTGACGTCCATCTCGGCGCTTCGACCGTCGTCACGTACCCCGTCTTACGCGGCGATCAAGGCGGCGGTCATGCACTATACGGCGTCCCATGCGTTGACACTCGCGCCGGATCGGATCCGTGTCAACGCGGTTGCGCCAGGCTCGATCGAATTTCCCGGCGGATCGTGGGAACAGCGCAAGACTTCCGATCCCATGCTGTATGAGCGGATACTGCGTTCGGTTCCGTTCGGCAGGCTCGGGACGCCAGGCGAGGTCGCTAGCGCGGTGCTATTTCTCGCCAGCTCGCACGCAGGCTGGATCACCGGCCAGACCTTGGTGGTCGATGGCGGCCAGGTGTTGACGTAAGCGCAAATACGCACACGGGGGGCGGGAAAGGGCTCGCCGCGGAATGGAGCACTCCTGCTGCGAGCAGCACAAGCAGTCACCGTCGGGATCCTGGAACCGGATTCCGCGATTTACGGATTCATGGCGGTCTTACGGCTCTGAATTCAACATCGTCACATACTGCTGAATGCCAACTGCGATAGATCCCTCTGGCTTCGCTCGTTCGCTCCAGCCGGCCTCCCCGGGTTGGCTGAGCGCCATCGCAGATCGTCGGCTAGTCGGGATAGAGACGCCTCTCCTTCGGCAATTGCCGAGTTGTCCGTAACGCACCGCACCCGCACCCGCACCCTCGCGCCTGCCGGTCGCGGGTGTTTTTTGGGCGCTGAGCAAAACTGGTACTTTCGCACTGTCCCCGGTGGCTCACTGCGATGTTTGCCTCTATTGTGCGTCTACGCAGTATCAATCGTAGCTACTTACGGTCGCAAGTCCTGGAGCTTGCCAGTCGAGCATCTTGCTGACTTCGTCAAGAGCACGCCCCGCAAGCAGTTGGCGCCGGCAGGAGGGGACCGTAGGCTGTGGGTAAGAAATTTGACTTGTTAGACATTCGACTTCCCACAAGAACAGCGACCCTTCGGTAACGGTTTGCGTGCGACGGACCGCCGCAGATCTGAATCCAGGCTGTCTCAAGTAGATGCCTTCGGCACGGATAACCAGCGCTAGCAGCCCGCTGACTCGCGCGGCCGGGCGGCGCCAAAACCAAAATAATTTTTTTGTTAATCGATCTGACGATCGCTTTTTTCTGTTCGCCGTCTCCGTCAAACTCCGTGACCCGGGGTGCTGGCTCCGACGAACGCGTGCCTGACGTTGGCGTGCTCCGGGCTCTCGGCCTTCGCCGCCGGATAGCTGCGCGACTGATCGGGGATGATTTCGTGGGCTTGTCAGGACAAACTGCCAGCACGCGATCGTATCGTACCCTGGACGTAATGGCCTGCGCGCGCTGATGGCCAACCTCGCGGCGCGCGGTTTGCTCGATAACGCGCTGCTTTAGACAAACACAAACGCGCGCGAGACGTGCGCAATGCATAAAAGACGAAGCTGCCACCTGCGGCCTCGTACTGGAGATGAATGATGCAAGTTGAACACGTCACAGATGGTGCGCTGGCGAGCGCGGTGCGCAAGGCACGCCTGCGCCTCACGCCGTTCCTCGCCCTGATGTTTGCGCTGTCCATGCTCGACCGGTCAAACGTCGGCTTCGTCAAGCAGGCCCTTCAGGTCGATTCGAATATCGGAAATGCGGCATTTGCGCTTGGCGCGGGGATCTTCTTCATCGGCTATGCGGTGTTCGAGATCCCGAGCAACCTGATGCTGCATCGGGTCGGCGCAAAGGTCTGGTTGAGCCGGATCATGGTGACCTGGGGCCTGGCATCCGCCGCGATGATGTTCGCGCACGACGAGACCTCGTTCTACGTGCTGCGCTTCATCCTGGGTGTGGCGGAGGCAGGCTTTTCGCCCGGCGTGATCCTTTACTCGACCTACTGGTTCCCGGCGCGCGAGCGCGGCAAGGCGCTTGGCGTCTATTATTTCGGCTTGCCAGTGGCGCTCGTCCTTGGCAGCCCGCTGTCCGGCTTCCTGCTGGAAGTCATGGGCGGGCAACTGGGGCTGCGCAACTGGCAGTGGATGTTCATCATCGAAGGCCTTGCGGCGTCGATTGCCGGCATCATCGCGTTCTTCTACCTGGTCAGCAAACCGCGCGACGCCAAGTGGCTCACATCCGGCGAGAAACGTGCCCTTGAGGCAGCCATCGCTGCCGAAGACCGTGAAAAGATTGCGCATGGCCCAGCTACTGCGCTACGTGCGCTGCGCAACTGGCAGGTGCTGCGTTTCGTCGCGATTTACTTCGCGATCCAAGTCAGTGTTTACGGCGTTATCTTCTATCTCCCAACACGGATTTCCGAGCTGACGGGCACGGCGATCGGTTCGACGGTTGGCCTTCTCACCGCCATTCCCTGGCTATGTGCGCTGATCGCCCTGCGCTTCATCGCGGGCATGGCGGATGCCAAGGGCAAGCACCGGCAATTTGCCATTGCCATGTTGGCGATGGCGGCCGCGGGCATCGCGCTCTCGACGCTTGGCCAGCACCTTGCGCCGGTGCTCATCGCCTTTTGTATCGCGACGGTAGGCTTTGTCGTTGTCCAGCCGCTCTTCTGGACCCTTCCTACCGCGTATCTGAGCGGCACCGCCGCGGCGAGCGGCATCGCGTTGATCGGTGCGCTCGGCAATCTCGGCGGCTTTATCGCACCGACTTTGAAGACCGCTGTGGAGGCACTCTTTCACAGCCAGCAGGCAGGGATGCTTGCCCTGGCGTCCGCGGGAGTGGTCGGCGTGTTGCTCCTGTTAAGCATTGGCGCGCATGCACGCCGCGCGTCGGCAGTGCCGTTCAGTTCGTCCAGGACGGTATCCCGCTAGTGCCCTGCATCTGAGATGCGTTGAAGAAGTAAGCGTGCCGAAAAGGGCATGAAGGTTGCAGCAAGAATTTCACGATGGATAACGAAATGACAGGAACTACCGCAGCGGCCCCGGAGCCCGTCGTACGCTTGCACCCGATCGACGATGTCGTCATCGCGCGGAACCAGTTGGTTTCAGGCGTGCAAATCGGCGCGGGCCTTCTCGTACGCGGATTGGTTCCGGCAGGCCACAAGCTCGCCGTGCGCGGTATCGCCTCCGGCACGCCCGTGCGGCGCTATGGGCAGATCATCGGCTTCGCGACGCGGGGCATCGACGCAGGCGAGCATGTCCACACGCACAATCTCGCTATGGGCGAATTCGAGCGGGACTATGCCTTCGGCACCGACGCGGGGCCGTCGCGGGCCGCCGCGCCGTGTGCGCAATTCATGGGCATCTTGCGCGCCGACGGGCGTGTCGCGACGCGCAACTATATCGGTATCCTAACGTCGGTCAATTGCTCGGCAACGGCCGCTCGCGCCGTCGCCGACTACTTTCGCCGCGACATCCATCCGGAAGCGCTGGCGGCGTACCCCAACGTGGATGGCGTGGTCGCCCTGACGCACGGGCAGGGCTGCGCGATCGACGCGGAAGGCGAGGGCCTGGACTTGATCCGGCGCACCCTTGGCGGCTACGCGCGGCATCCGAACTTTGCCGCGGTGCTGATTGTTGGCCTGGGTTGCGAGACCAATCAGATTGATGGACTGATGGAGCGCCAAGGCCTGGCGCCTGGTGCCGCGCTGCGGACGATGACAATCCAGGCGCTGGGCGGGACGGCGCGCACGGTAGCGGCTGGCATCGAGCAGGTAAAGGCGATGTTGCCCGCAGCCAACAACGTGCGGCGCGAGCCGGTCGATGCCAGCCATCTGGTGGTCGGACTGCAATGCGGCGGGTCCGATGGCTATTCCGGCATCAGCGCGAATCCGGCACTCGGCGCGGCGGTCGATCGGCTGATGGCGCATGGCGGTACAGCGATCCTTTCCGAAACCCCCGAGATCTATGGCGCGGAACATCTACTGACACGCCGCGCGGTGTCGCGCGAGGTTGGCGAAAAACTCATCGAGCGGATCCGTTGGTGGGAGGCCTATTGCGCGCGCATGAATGCCAATATGAACAATAATCCCTCGGCGGGTAACAAGGCGGGGGGACTCACGACAATCCTCGAGAAATCGCTCGGCGCGGTAGCGAAAGGGGGAACGACGAATCTTGTCGACGTATACCGGTACGCCGAGAGGGTCCATGCCCGCGGCCTGGTTTTCATGGATACCCCCGGTTACGATCCGGTGTCGGCAACCGGCCAGGTCGCGGGCGGTGCCAACCTGATCTGCTTTACAACCGGGCGCGGATCCGCTTACGGTTGCGCGCCGTCGCCATCATTGAAACTCGGTACCAACACCGCGTTATGGCTGCGACAGGAGGAGGACATCGATATCAACTGTGGGTCGGTCCTCGACGGCACACGATCCATCGATGAACTCGGGGAAGAAATTTTTCAGCTAATGSTCGCCACGGCTTCAGGCCATGCGTCCAAGAGTGAGATGCACGGGTACGGCCAGAATGAGTTCGTGCCTTGGCACATTGGCGCTGTTACGTAGGCGTTGCGTAGGGGGACGCGGCGGTGCGCGACGAGAATGCGTCCTTGCAGGCGGCGATGCCCTACCTGATCCGCAGCGCGTTCGCCCAGTTTCCGGTCGAGAGCGGGCGGTCCCGGCGGGTGACATTGCCGCTGGACCCGGATGACAAATGACGATCAGACCGAAGGAGGAGACAAGGCATTGCCCGTGCGCGGGTAGAAACTGAATTGCCCGGCGAAAGGCCTTAAAACTCCGGATGCACCTCTGGGAGGGGCTTCGCGCCGGGCTTGCGTGAGCTAGAATGACGGCTCGATTTTTCGGCCCGAGCCGCCGGCGCCCGTTTTTGAAAGCTGCAATGGAAGATTC
>NZ_JBFTLX010000143.1:0-17423 GCF_056396665.1 Cupriavidus sp. 05T313
GGAGGAAGAGCGCCGCCTGATGTACGTGGCGATCACGCGCGCGCGCGAACGGCTCTACCTCTCGTTCGCGCAAAGCCGCGTGCTGCACGGGCAGATGCGTTACCACGTGCGGTCGCGCTTCTTCGAGGAGCTGCCCGACGCATCGCTGAAGTGGCTCATGCCGCCGGCGCAGGCCTATGGCGGCGGCACCCAGCAGCGCCGCCAGCAGAGCGAAGGCGGCTGGGGCCGCGACTGGTTCAAGCGGGCGGAGGACGTGCCCTACTCGGGCACCCAGCCCACCGGCGGCATGGACACCGGCAACGGTTATGCCGACGCCAAGCGCCAGGCCGGCGCGGGCCTGCGCATCGGCCAGAGCGTCTTCCACAACAAGTTCGGGGAGGGGGTGATCACCGGGCTGGAAGGCGAGGGCGAGGGGGCGCGCGCCAATATCAATTTCAAGCGCCACGGCGCCAAGTGGCTGGTGCTGTCGGTGGCCAAGCTGGACCCGATAGACTGAACGGCCTGGCGATCAGGGAGGCGGCTAGTCCAGCTGGATGTTGCCTTCCCTGATCACCTTGGCCCATTCGGTCGTCTGGGCCTGGATGAACTTTGCCGCCTCGGCCGGCGTGCCGGCCACGATCTCCCCGCCCAGGCTGGTCACGCGCTCGCGGTTCTCTGGCAGGTTGATGACCTTGCGGATCGCATCCGACAAGCGCTTGACGATCTCCGGCGGCGTGCCTGCCGGCACGAACACCCCATTCCACTCGTAGACTTCATATTGCGGCACGCCTGACTCGGCCAGCGTCGGCGTGTCCGGCAGGATGGGCGTGCGCCTGGCGCCGGTCACGCCGAGCACGCGCAGCTTGCCGGCGCGCACATGTTGCAGGCCGGAGGCTGTATTGGCAAAGAACACCGGCACCTGCCCGGCAATCACATCGGCCATGGCGGGGCCGCCGCCCTTGTACGGCACATGCAGCAAGTCCAGTTTCATGCGCTGCGCGAACAGCGCGCCCGCCAGGTGCTGGGCCGAGCCGTTGCCCGATGAGGCATAGGCAATGCTGCCCGGCTTGGCGCGGGCCATCGCGACCAGCTCCTGCGTGGACTTGGCCGGGAACTTCGGATTCACCACCAGCATATTGGGATAAAGCGCCAGCACCGAGACCGGGACGAAGGACTTGACCGGGTCGTAGGGCAGCCGCTTGTAGAGCGACGGGTTGGCCGCGAACGAGGCGGCATCGAGCAACACCGTGTAGCCATCCGGCGCCGACTTGGCCACCAGGTCCGTGCCGATCTGGCCGCCCGCGCCTGGCCGGTTGTCGACCACGATGGTCTGGCCCAGTTCCTGGCCCAGGCGCGGCGAGATCATGCGGGCCATGGTGTCTGCGCCGCCGCCGGGCGCGTAGGTGACCACCAGCCGGATGGGTTTGGCGGCAGGCCAGGCCTGCGCGTGCGCAAAGCCGCTGGTGCCGGCGGCGAGCCAGCACAGGGCGCTGGCGCAAAGACGGGTTGGGAATCGCATGGGTCTCCTCGGGTCGGTATCGGTATGGGAAGCTGCGCCGGCCCGCGCTTGCGGCGGCGCGCTCTCGGGAAGTTCAGCGAACCTCGGCGCGATAGTGGAAATCGTCGGCATTGCCCAGCGTCTGGCGGAACTCCACACGCCGCCCCGCCAGGTCGAAGGCTACGCGGCTGACCGCCAGCGCCGGATGGCCCTCCGGCAAGGCCAGCTGGGCGGCCTCGCGCGCGCCAAGCCGGGTGAAGCGCAAGTCGTCGACGGCGCGGCCGACCGTGACCCCACAGCGCCCGGCATACATCGGGTAGAGCAGGGGTGCGAACTCGGCGGGCTTGAGAGCGGCCAGTTCGCTGAACAGCGCCGCTGGCAGCCAGATGGTCTCCAGCAGCCGGACCTGGCCTTCCCAGCCGCGCTGGCGCATTACGCGAAGCACTGCCGTGCCCGTTGCCAGTCCAAGCTGCGCCGCTACATCCGCCGGGGCAGCCAGCGTGCGCAGCGACACGATGCGCGACTCCGGGATCTCCGAGCCGGCATCGCCAAAGCGGAAGAACCGCGCCATGGTGGCGCCCGTCAGCGCGCCGCGCACGAAGGTGCCGCGGCCATGCACGCGTTCCAGCAGGCCTTCGTCCACAAGCGCCTGGATGGCGGCGCGCATGGTGCCCAGCGCCACGCCGTAGTGCTCCGCCAGTGCGCTCTCCGCCGCAATGGCGGTGCCGGAAGCCCATTCGCCGGCCAGGATGCGGCCCTTGAGCGCGGTTGCGATGCGGGCCCAGCGTGGCGCGGCCAGGCTGGCGGGCGAGGCGTCAAGGCCGGCTCCCGTCGGGGCGGGCAGGGTGGAGCGGTCGGGCATTCGTGTCTCCGGGGTGCGTGCCCCGGCCGATGTTCATTGCCGAGGTATCTAGTCATCTATAGGACTAGAGCATAGAATGGAGGGGCACTGGTGTCAACCATCGCGCGCCTGGCCGGCGCAAGGTGGCAGGCGCTAACATCCATGCGCGGCATGCGCCGTCCCCCAGGCCAGAACATGTTCCAGATCGATACCCATTTCCACGTGTTTTCCGCAGATGCCCCCGCCGTGGGCGGTGCGCGCTACCGGCCTGCCTACGGCGCCAGCCTGGCGCAGTGGCAAGCCATCTCCCGCGCGCACGGCGTGCGCGCGGGCGTGGTGGTGCAGCCGAGTTTCTTTGGCAGCGACAACAGCGAACTGGAGGCGGCGCTGGCGGCTTCGCGCGCGCTGCGAGGCGTTTGCGTGCTGGACCCGGCGGTGTCCGCTGGCGAGCTGGCGCGCCTGCATGGACTGGGCGTGCGCGGCCTGCGCTGGAATATGGTGGGACGGCACGCAGACGCATCATGGCGTGATGCGCGCTGGCCCGCGCTGCTGGAGGCGGCCCACGCGCTGGGCTGGCACCTGGAGTTGCACACCGATCCCGGCCGGTTGCACGAGTTGCAGGCCTGGCTGCCGGCGGTGCCGATTGCGCTGGTGCTGGATCATTTCGGCAAGCCGGCGGCCGGCGCGCAGGGCGATGCGCCGATGCTGGCCTGTGCCGCGCAGTGGCGCGGGCAGAGGGAGGTCTATGTCAAGCTGAGCGCGCCATATCGCGTGGCGGCCGACTTGGCGGGCGTGGTGGCCGGCTGGCACCACTGCCTGGGCGAGCAAGGCCTGCTATGGGGATCGGACTGGCCGTGGACCAATCACGAGGCCGAGGCCGACTATGGCGGCCTGCAGCGCAAGGTATGGGAGTGGCTGGGGCCGCTGGCGGCAGCGCCGGACCGCAATGCGGCGCGGTTGTTCGACCTGCCGGCCGCGTGACGGGGGCAGGTCACGCCTGGGCCGGCGCCAGCCGTCAGGTCTTCAGGCGGCCACGTCCGTCCTGCCCGCCGCTTGCTCCGGCACCACATTGAAGCAGCCGCGGTAGGTGGCGTAGAACGAGCAATACATGATCGCCAGCATCAGCAGCGAATACGGCGTGACCAGGAAGGACAGCACCGCTTCGGCCCCCAGCGCGCCGAACAACGCCTCGAGGAAAAAAGGCACCGCCACCAGCAATACCGCGAACACCACGCCGTAGGCCAGGAACGCGCCACGGTTGCGCCAGCACGCGGTCCAGCTGAAGAACAGCGCCTTGACTGGCGGCACGTTGTGCCATGCCGTGAGCAGGGGGGCAAACCAGAACAGCATGGCAATCGGCGTGTACAGCGCGGCGCCGATCATCAGCGCGAAGTAGAGCTGGCGCACGGCCTCGGCCGACGGCGCTTCTTCCTTGAGCAGGATGGGCACCAGCGTGCTGATATCCACCAGGCTGCCCGCGATCAGGCTCAGCACGAACACCAGCCCCGCATAGATGCCGCCCAGCACCAGCAGGTTGCGGCTGGCCTGTTTGCCGTTGCCGCGGAAACCGGCCAAGAGCACGGTGGGCAGCACGCGCTTGTTCAGAATCACCTCGCGGCAGGCGGTCATGATGCCGACCGACAGGCCAGGCGTGACCACCAGCAGCGCGATGATGCCGATCAGCGGCACGAACACCGCGAGCTGCGCGGCGATCAGGTAGACAAACAACAGCATCAGGAAGGCGAGCGGGTTCTTGCGGAACAGCCAGACACCCTGGCGGAACCAGACATAACCTTCCTTGGCGGAGACTTCCAGTAATTGCATGACGGTCAGGTCCAGGGCAGCGCGTCGGCTTCGATGCGCCGGCGCAGGATGCGTTCGAAATGGGTTGGGTCGTGCGGTTGCAGCATGTCGGCCTCGCGCGGCAGGTAGAAGTCCCACAGCCGGGAAATCCAGAAACGCAGCGCGCCGGCGCGCAGCATGTCGCGCCAGTGCTGCGCCTCGGTGGGCCCCAGCGGTCTCACAGCATGATAAGCCCGCAGCAAGGCCTGGACGCGGGCATCGTCGAGCGTGCCGGTGGCCAGGTCGATGCACCAGTCATTGACGGTGACCGCCAGGTCGAACAGCCACTTGTCGTTGCCGGCGAAGTAGAAGTCGAAGAAGCCGCCCAGCTTGTCCTGGCCGCCCTGGTCGTCCTCGAACAGCGCATTGTCGCGGAACAGGTCGCAATGGCAGGGGCCGCCCGGCAAGGCCGCGTAAGCGGTGCTGCCGAAGAAGGCGGTCTGGTGGGCCAGTTCCTGCCGCAGCAGCGCTTGCTGGCCGGCATCCAGGAAAGGCAGGATCTCGCCCTCCGTCTGTTGCCACCAGGGCAGGCTGCGCAGGTTCGGCTGCTGGCGCGGATAGCTCTGGCCGGCAAGGTGCATGCGGGCGAGCATGTCGCCCACTTCCGCACAATGCCCGGCCCCGGGGGCCAGCTGCGAGCCGCCCGGCAGGCGCGTGACGATGGTGGCCGGCTTGCCCTTGAGGGTACGCAGGATTTCGCCGTCGCGGTCCGGGACCGGGGCCGGCACGCGGATGCCGTGCGCCGCCAGGTGGGCCATCAGGTGCAGGTAATACGGCAACTGCTCAAACGTCAGGCGCTCGAAGATGGTCAGCACATATTCATGCGTGCAGCCATCCTGCTCCATGGTCAGGAAGAAATTGCTGTTCTCGATGCCCGAGGCAATGCCGCGCAAATTGCGCATTTCGCCCAGGTTGTAATCAAGGAGCCAACTGGCGATCTCGTCCKGCGAGACCGTGGTGAATACGGCCATACTCTTTTTTTGAATCGAAACGGATGGCGGCGGGCGCAAGCAAGCTTGGCTCTCGCGGCATGGATGCCGGAAACGCCGGCGCGGCCCCGCCGTGATCGTCTGGCGGGGTCGTGGGAAATCAGAAATCAGAAAACAAGAAGCAGAAAGCAGACAGCAGATAGCGAAAACCAGGGCCCGGGAGCCGGGGTGCTAAAACCCGGCGTGCCGGTGCTCAGAATTGCAGCACCTTGACCGATGGTACGCGGTTCGTGTCATGGTCCCGGATCTTCGGCGAGCTGTCTTCCGGCTTGCTCATCTGGTACTTGGTGCCCATGCCGGACTTGACCTCGATATCGGTGGCCTGGCCCTTGTTCTTGTATTCCCGGACCTGGGTGCCATCCCGCTCATTGAGCTGGAAGCTCGGTTCGCGCGGCTGGTTCAGCTGGGTCTTGGCCGGCGAGGTGATCGGCCGGTTGTTGATCTGGTTCAGCTCTTGCTGGGTCAGGGCGCCGCCCGCCTGCTCGGTGTTCGGCTGCGCCATCACCGCAGCGGGGGCGCAAAGCGCCAGCAGGGCTGCAAAACCCAGCGCGCGGGCGGCGGCCGGGAACGGCTCCGGCTCTTCCGCACGCGCGGTGGCCAGGAGAGTGGGGGAGGTCATTGAAGGCTCCTGTGCAGTGCTGCAGGCTCTGGGCATGCTGCACCACGAATGGCGCTGCAGTCCGGCGGCGCCGGGCTTTGGCAGTGTGTCAGGCTTCCATTCTAGCAATTCCTGCCCGCGCCGGGCCCCTTGCGGTGACCCGGCGGCCACCTTTAAGAGGCGGCCGCCCGGGCACGGGTCCGGAAATGGCGGAGGCTGTCGGTCGGCGGTGCAACATGCCGCCTCCGGGGCCTTGCGGCTCCGGAAGGGCGGGCGGCCCCGGTGCAAGCCCTGCTTACAGGTAGAACATCTCTTCCTTGGGCGGGATCGGGTTGTCGCCGCCGCGCTGCTCGTAGTACTCATAGACCGCTTCGAGCACTTCATGCGGCTCGTCCACGATTTTCATCAGGTCGAGGTCATGCTCGGCGATCAGGCCCATCGGCAGCAGCGTGAAGCGGAACCAGTCGAGCAGGCCCTTCCAGAAACGGCTGCCGAACAGCACCACCGGCACGGCACGGGACTTGCCGGTCTGTACCAGGGTCAGCACTTCGGCCAGCTCGTCGAGCGTGCCGAAGCCACCCGGCATCACGATAAAGGCGTCCGAATTCTTGACGAAGGTCACCTTGCGCGTGAAGAAGTGGCGAAAGCGCATGGCGATGTCCTGGTAGGGATTGCCTTGCTGCTCGTGCGGAAGCTCGATGTTCAGGCCGACGCTGGCCGATTTGCCTGCGTGGGCGCCCTTGTTGGCCGCTTCCATGATGCCCGGGCCGCCGCCCGAGATGACCGCGAAGCCGGCGTCGGAGAACAGCCGGGCGATCTCGATGGTGCGCTGGTAGTAGGGGGAATCCTCGCGCAGGCGCGCGCTGCCGTAGATCGAGACGGCCGGGCGGATCTCCGAAAGGTACTCGGTCGCCTCGATGAACTCTGCCATAATCGTGAACATTTGCCACGAGGCGCGCGCCTTCTTTGCGGTCGCGCGGTCTTCGTCGGCCAGCGCACGCAGGCTGGGAATCATCTTGCGCGGGTTGGCGCGGATGCCGGAGGCGGGAGCCGTATCTCCCGGGCCTTCGGCGGCAGTGCTGACCGTCACGTTCACGTCCATATCGGCCGCGGTGGTAATACTGCCTTCCGCGGCCTGCTTGAGGGCCGCCGCCGGGTTTTCGGCGCCGGCTGCGTCGGAGAGGGGGGCGGCGTTCGCACCGCCTGCGGCGGCACCAGTCAATTTTGAGTCCATGGGAATGTCGGATAGTCCAAAAACACTCTTGCTCGTCGATGGGTCGAGCTATTTGTATCGCGCGTATCACGCCCTGCCGGATCTGAGGAACGGGGAGGGGCTGCCCACAGGGGCAATCTACGGCATGATCAATATGCTGCGCAAGCTGCGCAACGATTTCCCGGCAGAGTATAGCGCTTGCGTGTTCGACGCCAAGGGTAAGACCTTCCGCGACGATCTTTATCCTGCCTACAAGGAGCATCGCCCGTCGATGCCCGAAGACCTTGCCAGGCAGATCGAGCCGATCCACGAGGCGGTGCGCGCGCTGGGCTGGCCGATCGTGGTGGTGGAGGGCGTGGAGGCCGACGACGTGATCGGCACGCTGGCCCGCCAGGCTACCGCCGAAGGCATGCGCACGGTGGTCTCCACCGGCGACAAGGACCTGGCCCAGCTGGTCGACGACCATGTCACCCTGGTCAACACCATGAGCGGCGAAGTGCTCGACCCGCCCGGCGTCGTGGCCAAGTTCGGCGTGCCGCCGGCGCGCATCGTCGACTACCTCTCGCTGATCGGCGATGCGGTGGACAACGTGCCCGGCGTGCCCAAGGTCGGCCCCAAGACGGCGGTCAAATGGCTCACCGAATACGGCACGCTCGACGACATCATGGCCGGCGCCGCCGGCATCAAGGGCGTGGTGGGCGAGAACCTGCGCAATACGCTGGAGTGGTTGCCCAAGGCGCGCGAGCTGGTGACGGTCAAGACCGACTGCGACCTGAAGAGCTCGCTGGCCAATTTCCACCAGCTCCGGGAAAGCGGCGAGGACAAGGAAAAGCTGATCGATTTCTTTGCGCGCTATGGTTTCAAGACCTGGCTGCGCGAGGCGACCGGCGAAAGCCTGCCGAACCCCCGTGCCCAGGCGCGCGCCAGCGCGGCGCAGCCCGCTGCCGGCGGTACGGCGGCGGCAGAGGCGGGCCCGGCCCAGGGCGGTCTGTTCGACGACGCTCCGGCGCCGGCGCAGATCCGCTACGAAACCGTGGCGACCGAGGCGGCGCTGGAGGCCTGGATGCGGCGTATCGAAACCGCGCCGCTGGTGTCCATCGATACCGAGACCACCTCGCTGGACCCGATGCAGGCGCAACTCGTCGGCATCTCGCTGTCGATCGAGCCGGGCGAAGCCTGCTATATCCCGGTTGCCCACCGCGGCCCCGATGTGGTCGGCCTGGAGGCCAACGGCCAGCTCGGGCGCGAGGCCGTGCTGGAGCGCATGCGTGCCTGGCTGGAGGATCCGTCGCGCGCCAAGGTAGGCCAGAACCTGAAATACGACTCGCATGTTTTCGCCAACCACGGCGTGAATTTCCGTGGCATCGCGCATGACACCATGCTGCAGAGCTACGTGCTGGCGTCCCACCGCAACCACGGCATGGACAGCCTTGCCGAGCGCCTGCTCGGCCTCAAGACCATCAGCTACGAGGAAGTGTGCGGCAAGGGCGCCAGCCAGATCGGCTTCGACCAGATCGACATTGCGCGCGCCACCGAATACGCCGCCGAGGACGCCGACGTCACGCTGCGCCTGCACCGCAACATGTATCCGCAGGTGGAGGCCTTGCAGGGCGTGCGCTACGTCTACGAGCAGATCGAGATGCCGGTTTCCGTGGTGTTGCAGAAGATCGAGCGCAACGGCGTGCTGATCGATTCCGACCGCCTGGGCGCACAGAGCGCGCAGCTCGGCCAGCGCATGCTGGAGCTGGAGCAAGCCGCCTACGAGGCCGCGGGCCAGCCCTTCAACCTTGGCTCGCCCAAGCAGATCGGCGAGATCCTGTTCGGCCAGATGAAGCTGCCGGTGGTCAAGAAGACCGCCAGCGGCGCGCCTTCCACCGACGAGGAAGTGCTGCAGAAGCTGGCCGAGGATTACCCGCTGCCCAAGCTGCTGCTGGACTACCGTGGCCTGGCCAAGCTCAAGTCCACCTATACAGACAAGCTGCCCAAGATGGTCAACCCGGCCACCGGGCGCGTGCATACGAGCTATGGGCAAACCACCGCGGTGACCGGCCGGCTGGCTTCGACCGAGCCCAACCTGCAGAACATCCCGGTGCGTACCGAGGAAGGCCGCCGCATCCGCGAGGCCTTCATCGCAGCCCCCGGCAATGTGATCGTGTCGGCCGATTATTCGCAGATCGAGCTGCGCATCATGGCCCATATCTCGGGCGACGAGAACCTGATGCGCTCGTTCGCCGAAGGCGAGGACGTGCACCGCGCCACTGCGGCCGAGATCTTCGGCGTCAGCACGGATGCGGTCAGCAGCGAGCAGCGCCGCTACGCCAAGGTCATCAATTTCGGCCTGATCTACGGCATGAGCGCATTTGGCCTGGCCAGCAACCTCGGCATCGAGCGCGAGGCGGCCAAGCACTATATCGACCGTTATTTCATGCGCTACCCCGGCGTGGCGCGGTACATGGAGGAAACGCGGCAGACCGCGCGCGAGCAGGGCTTCGTCGAGACCGTGTTCGGCCGCCGCCTGTGGCTGCCGGACATCAATGGCGGCAACGGCCCGCGCCGCCAGGGCGCCGAGCGGGCTGCCATCAATGCGCCGATGCAGGGCACCGCCGCCGACCTGATCAAGCTGTCCATGATCGCCGTGCAGAACTGGCTGGAGCGCGACGGCCTGGGTACGCGCCAGGTGATGCAGGTACACGATGAACTGGTGCTGGAAGTACCGCAGGCCGAGCTGGAACTGGTCAAGGTGAAGCTGCCGGAGCTGATGTGCTCGGTGGCTGAGCTGCGCGTGCCGCTGGTGGCCGAGGTCGGTACCGGCAGCAACTGGGAGGAGGCGCACTAAACGACGGGGCGGCCCCTGGGGCCGCTCCGGGATTGCCCCCGTCCCGCTATTCCTGCATTCTGGTTCCGATTGAAGCGACCGCTGAATCGGTGATTGGCGTCTTGCCAGTCTTGCTGCTGTGCAGCAGACTGGCGGAAAGCCGGGGTCACTGGCTCGCGTCAGGCCCCGCAAAAGAATATCGACGACACTGGGTAGATCATGAGCACAGAGGGAAGGGCGCATCGAATCATCGTAGTCGGAGGAGGAGCAGGCGGTCTGGAACTGGTCACGCGGCTGGGCGACAAGCTCGGCAAGAGCGGGGCCGCGCAGGTGGTACTGGTGGACCGCTCCCCCACGCATATCTGGAAACCGCTGCTGCATGAAGTCGCCGCCGGCAGCATGGATCCCCACACCCATCAGCTGGAATACGTAGCGCAGGCGCGCTGGCACCATTTCGAGTTCCAGCAAGGCGAGCTGACCGGCATCGACCGCACCCGCAAGACCATCGCGGTGGCGGCCTGCGTCGACCTCGACGGCACGGAGCTGCTGCCCGCGCGCGAACTGCCCTACGACACCCTGGTACTGGCCATCGGCTGCGTGACGCATTTCTTCGGCGTGCCCGGCGCCGCGGGCAACGCCATCGCGCTCGACACCGTGGACCAGGCGGAACGCTTCCGCCGCAAGCTGATCTCGGCCTGCGTGCGCGCCCAGAACGGACGCGGGCGCATCGGCGACGACGGCCGCCCGCGCGTGGATGTCGCCATCATCGGGGCCGGCGCTACCGGCGTCGAACTCTCGGCCGAGTTGCGCAACACCGCGCATGTGCTCAGCGCCTACGGGCTGCACCAGCTGGATCCGCGCCGCGACGTGCGCATCCACGTGGTCGAGGCCGGCCCGCGCATCCTGCCCGCGCTTTCCGAGCGGGTTTCCGCGGAAACCACCAAACTGCTTCACAAGCTCGACATTGAGGTCCTCACCGCCGAGCGCGTCACCGAAGTCACGGAGGATGCGGTGCTGACCGCCAGCGGCAAGCACATCGATGCCGACCTGACGGTGTGGGCCGCGGGCATCACCGCGCCGCCGGTGCTCTCCACGCTTGGCCTGCCGGTGAGCCGGATGGGGCAGATCGTGGTCAAGCCCACGCTGCAAAGCGAAGCCGATCCCGATATCTTCGCCTTCGGCGATTGCGCCAGCTGCCCCTGGCCCGAGAAACAGGGCACCGTGCCGCCGCGTGCCCAGGCCGCGCACCAGCAAGCCGTGTTCCTCTACGACGCGCTGCGCGCGCGGCTGGCCGGAAAGCCGCTGCCGTCGTTCGCCTTCAAGGATCTGGGCTCGCTGGTGTCGCTGGGGCACTTCAGCGCGGTCGGCAGCCTGATGGGCGGCCTGATCGGCGGCTCGATGTTCATCGAAGGCCTCATGGCCCGGGTGATGTACACCTCCTTGTACCGCATGCATGTCATGGCGCTGCACGGTGCCGTGGGCATGGGACTGGATACCGTGACCCACTGGCTGCGCAGCAAGACCAGCCCGCGCGTCAAGCTGCACTAAGTTGAGCCGCATGAGCCGTGTTAGGGCGAGGTTCGCCCCTCTTGCCGGCCGCGTGCGCTGAACTCCATGTTTGCTTAGAATCGGACTCCCGGCGCTGCCAGTATTGACCGGCAGCGCCGCCCCATGTCTTGCCCACCCGGATTCGCCATCCAAGCCAAACAGGAGACCGCATGCTGAAGCCAGAAGTGGAAAGCCTCGTACCCGGCCAGTCCTATGACCGCCGCGCCTTCGTCAAGACAGCGCTGGGCTCGGCATTTGCCGCGGCCGCCATGCCCGTGATGGCGCAGGCCATCAAGACCGATTTCGCCGGCCTCACCGCCGGCGAGGTCACCATTGCCTCGGGCGGCTTCAATATGCCCGCCTATCGCGCCCAGCCGGAAGGCAAGACCAACCTGCCGGTGATACTGGTGGTGAGCGAGATCTTCGGCGTGCACGAACATATCGCCGATATCTGCCGGCGCTTCGCCAAGCTGGGCTACCTCGCCATCGCGCCGGAGTTGTTCGCGCGCCAGGGCGATCCCAGCAGCTTCGGCACCATCCAGGAACTGCAGTCCAAGCTGATTTCCAAGGTGCCGGATGAGCAGGTCATGGGCGATCTCGACGCAGCGGTGGCTTGGGCCAAGGCCAACGGCGGCAATGCCAGCAGACTGGCCATCACCGGTTTTTGCTGGGGCGGACGCATCACCTGGCTGTACGCTGCGCATAGTCAGCAGGTCAAGGCGGGCGTGGCCTGGTATGGCCAGCTGGTGGGCGAGCCGACCCCGGTCAAGCCCAGGAATCCGATCGACCTGGCCAGCCAGCTCAAGGTGCCGGTGCTGGGCCTCTATGGCGGAAAGGACACCGGCATCACGCAGGAACAGGTCGAGAAAATGAAGGCGACGCTGGCGGCATCGAGCGATCCCTTTGCCAAGGCCTCCACCTTCGTGGTCTATCCGGAATCCGGCCATGCCTTCAATGCGGACTACCGGCCCAGCTACCGGGAAGCCGACGCCAAGGATGGCTGGCAGCGCTGCCTGGCGTGGTTCAAGCAACACGGTGTGTAGGGCGGTGCGATAGCTTGCGTTGAATCCTGGCGCCGGCGGAGCGAGCGGCAAATACGGCTTGTGCCGCAGGATTTGCAAAGTCGGCGCCAATCTACGTACAATGCGTGCTTCGTTTCTTGCAACAGTGTTGCGTCTAAGGTCGGTGCCGCTACTGTTGAGCGGATAGCCGGTCCCGGGAGCCCATCATCCATTCCACGCTTGTCTACATCCTGCTTGCCGCCACCATCTCGGGGGTGGGCAGTATCCTGGGGGCGGCGCTGCTGTCGCTGACGGTAGCCTCGCGCGTGGTCGAGCGCATGGTGAGCTTCTCGGTAGGCGTGCTGCTGGCCACGGCGCTGCTGCACTCCCTGCCGGAGGCCTTCGAATCGGGCGCCGATCCGCGTGCCTTGTTCGGCACCCTGCTGGCCGGCCTGCTCGGCTTCTTCCTGCTGGAGAAGGTCGCGCTGCTGCGCCACTCGCACCATCACGAAGGCGACGGGCACCACCACCATCACGGCCACGACCGCGAGGAAGCCGGCCGCAGCGGCATGGCCATCCTGGTGGGCGATACCTTCCACAACTTTGCCGATGGCATCGTGATCGCCGCCGCCTTCCTGGCCGATCCGCATATCGGCCTGGTCACCGCGCTGGCCATTGCCGCCCACGAGATCCCGCAGGAAGTGGGCGATTTCATCGTGTTGCTCAACGCGGGGTTCTCCAAGGCGCGCGCCTTTGCCTTCAACCTGCTGTCCAGCCTGGCTGCCATTGCCGGCGGCGTGGTGGGCTACTTCCTGCTCGACCAGATGAGCGGCTGGATTCCCTATGTGCTGGTGATCGCATCGAGCAGCTTCGTCTATATCGCCGTCAGCGACCTGATGCCGCAGATGCAGCGCAAGCCGCGCTGGCGCGAGTCGATCATCCAGGTAGTGCTGGTGGCCACCGGGATTTGCGCGATCTTCTTCATCACCAATGGCGTGCACGAGGCGCATGGCCATGCCCATGCGCACGGCGTGGCGGCTCCCGCCAGATAAGGACGCCCGCGTTCAGGCGCCGCTCGCCACCGGCCGCGCCGGGTCGGCGCACCACTCGCTCCAGGAGCCCGGATAGAGCGCGGCGCCCGGCAAGCCCGCCACCTCCAGCGCCAGCAGGTTGTGGCAGGCGGTCACGCCCGAGCCGCATTGCATGACCGCCTCGCTGGCCGGCGTTCCGGCCAGCACCTGGCCGAACTCCTGCTTCAGCGTGGCGGCCGGCTTGAAGCTGCCATTGCCTTCCAGGTTGTCCTTGAAGAAGCGGTTGACCGCGCCAGGGATATGCCCGCCGACGGGATCGAGCGTTTCGTTCTCGCCGCGGAAACGGTCCGCTGCGCGGGCATCCACCACCAGCCGCGTCGGGTTTGCCAGGTTGGCCAGCACCGCGTCGGCATCCACCGTGGGTACCAGCGAGGCCTTGCGCATCAGGTTGCCGGGCGTTTCGGGGTCCGGCGTATTGCCGGCCTCGAGCGGCAGGCCGGCTGCCACCCATGCGTTCTTGCCACCATCCAGTACCGCCACCGCGCCGTGGCCCAGCCAGCGCAGCAGCCACCAGGCGCGTGCCGCGTACATGCCGCCCTGCGCATCGTAGGCGATGACCTGGGTGTCTTCATTCACGCCGAGCGCGCGCAGGCGCGCGGCCAGCGTATTGGGATCGGGCAAGGGGTGGCGGCCGTTGCTCCCCGTCTTCTCGCCGGACAATTCGTTGTCCAGGTGCAGGTAGAAGGCGCCCGGCAGGTGGCCCACATGGTAGGCATCGCGTCCGGCGGCGGGGTTGGCCAGGTCGAAGCTGCAGTCAATCACGACGCTGTGGCGGCTGCTGTCTTCGCGCAGCGCGCGCAGGTCCTGGCTGGAGATCAGGGTGGTGAACATGGCATAACCTTGGGTTGGGAGGGCTGTACGGCATCGGCGGGTGAGCACCGTTCGCCACCTTCGATGCTACACCTCGGGGTGCACTTCCGCCTCGGGGGACTTGACCGGGGTATCGGCGGTCGGCTGCTTGTTGGAGCTTTCGCGGGCCCGGGTCAGGGTGGTGGCGATGCCGCTCGCGATGATCAGCGCCATGCCCACCCAGGACAGCCAGTTGAGCTGGTCGCGCCAGATGATCATGCCCCAGAAGCTGGAGAACACAATGCCGGCGTATTGCAGGTTGGCGGTGAGCAGCGTGTTGCCGCGCTTGTAGGCGCGCGTCATCGCGGTCTGCCCGAGCGTGGCAAGGATGCCGATGGCCAGCAGCAGGCCCGCCCCATGCCAGGTGTGGGCGCTTGGGCCGGTGAGCAGCATCCAGGCCAGGCCCACCACCATCCCGACTGCCGAGAAATAGAACACGATGCGGCCTTCGGGCTCGCCCAGCTGGCCGAGCTGGCGCACCTCGACATAGGCCAGCGCGGTGAAGATGCCGGAGATAAGGCCGATCAGGCCGCCGGTGAGCTGGTTGTGGCCGACGGACGGCTGCAGCAGGCACAGCACGCCGGCGAACGACATCAGGATGGCGCCGATCAGCTTGCGGTCTGCGCCGCCCGTGCCCGCCAGCGCGGCGCCGGCGCCCAGGATCAGCGCGATCCAGACCGGCGACATGTAGTTCAGGGTCATCGCCGTGGCCAGGGGCAGCATGGTGATCGAGGTGAACCACAGCAGCAGGGCGGTCACGCCGAACAGGCTGCGCTTGATGTGCATGGACATATGCGGCGTGCGTACCGAGGTACCCGACGAAGCCAGCACCGTCCACATGATGATCACGCCGATCAGGCTGCGGTAGAACACGATCTCGCCGGTGGCATAGAACTCGGACGCCAGCTTGACGCCCACCCCCATCAACGAAAAGGCGAAGGCGGCGAACAGCATCCAGAGCGATTGCATGGCGAGGCGAAAGGAAGAATGAACAGCGCGCGAGCCGCGCCTGGTGATGGACAAACAGGGCGGCATCGCGAAAGGCTTCGCGCGAAGCGAATGGCCGGTGCAGGGACGGCGAGGCGCCGGGCGCACACCGGAAGCGGCGATTGTAGCAGCGCGAGTGCACCGCACCAAACGCAAAACGGACCGCCCGGGCGGTCCGTTTTGTTCGCCGCGATGCCTGTGCGGCCCGCAAAGCCTTGTCCCGCCGGTCAGCCGGTAAAGGACATGGCGCGGCGATACCATTCATGAAAGTGCTGCATGCCGTCTTCCATCGGCGACTGGTAGGGTCCTGTTTCGCTGACGCCACGCTTTGCCAGTGCGCGGCGCCCGGCRTCCATGCGYTCGGCGATCTCGTCGTCCTCGAYGCAGGTTTCCATRTASGCTGCGCGCTCCGCCTCGACGAACTCGCGCTCGAACAGCACAATTTCCTCGGGGTAGTAGAACTCCACGACATTGCGCGTCTTGTTCGGCCCGAGCGGGTGCAGGGTCGATATCACCAGCACGTTCGGGTACCACTCCACCATGATGTTGGGGTAGTAGGTGAGCCAGATCGCGCCGTACTTGGGCAGCACGCCGTTGTTAAAGCGCAGGACAGCCTCATGCCACTTCTGGTACGTGGGGCTGCCGGGGCGCTTGAGGCCGGCGTGCAGTCCCACCGTCTGGACGCTGTGCCAGTCGCCGAACTCCCAGCTCAGGTCGTCGCAGGAGACAAAGCTGCCCAGGCCCGGGTGGAACGGTACGACGTGGTAGTCCTCCAGATAGACCTCGATGAAGGTCTTCCAGTTGTAGTTGCACTCGTGGATCTCGACGTGGTCGAGCAGGTAGCCGTCGAAGTTCAGGTCCTCGGCCACGCCCAGGCGCGCCAGGTCGGCACGCACATCGCGCTCGCCCTCGAACAGCAGGCCGTTCCAGTTTTGCAGCGGCGAGCGTTTCAGGTGGACGCACGGCTGCTCGGCGAAATGCGGTGCGCCGAGCAGTTCGCCCTTCAGGTCGTAGGTCCAGCGGTGCAAGGGGCAGACAATGTTTTTCGCATTGCCGCGGCCGTTGAGCATGATGGCCTGCCGGTGGCGGCAGACGTTGGACATGAGCTCGATCCCGTCGGCATTGCGTACCAGGATGCGGCCCTCATCCTCTGCCGCGAGCGCGTGATAATCGCCCGGCTCGGGGATCATCAGTTCATGGCCGACATAGCCAGGGCCCTTCTTGAACAGCAGTTCCAGTTCTTGTTGGTGCAGTGCCTCGTCGATGTAGACGTTGACGGGCAGTTGCGTATCAGCCGGCACCAGTTTCAGCGCGGTGCTGAGATTGGACATTATCCCCACTCCCTATGACAGGCGAAAGCAGTGAACAACCCAACCATCGAAAAGATAATCGATATGGGAAAGACAGTCAGCCGCGCGCTGGTCCGCTTCCGGGCCAGTAGATTTAGTTCGCGCTGACGAACCGCGGATTGTACCCGAGGCAAAAAGTTAAGGGACTGATTTTTTTGCCTTTTTAGCGAAAAAGTCGACCCGGGTCGTCATGAAGGTGCCGTTCAGGGCGCATTCGGAAAGACGACCCAAGCGCACAAGTCACTTTCGGACAACGGCCTGAGGGGCATCCCTATGCAAGGGATGCGGGCATCGCCTCGCTTTGGCGTAAAATCCCTGCTTCCCCAGATTCCATGTCCGCAATGCCAAAGACAACGAGCTCCCCGGCCCAGACCGATCCGGCCGCGACCGACCAGCGGTCCGCCTCCGCGCCGCCCGCCTCCTACGAAGCCGCCATGGCCGAACTGGAGGGGCTGGTAGCCAGCATGGAAGGTGGCGCATTGCCGCTGGAAGATTCGCTGGCGGCGTACAAGCGCGGGGCTGAACTGGTCCGGTACTGCCAACAGATGCTCGAGCGCGTGGAGCAGCAGGTCAAGGTGCTGGAAGGCGACGTCCTCAAGCCCATGCCCGCCGAAGCCGGCATCCAGGGAGACGCGGAATGAGCGACTCGCGCCAGAAAGTGGAAGCCGGCGATTTCGCCGCCTGGATGCGCGCCCAGGGCGCCAGGACCGAGGCTGCGCTCGATGCCGCGTTGCCCACGAATGCAACAGTGCCTTGCACGCTGCACGAAGCCATGCGGTATGCTGTGCTCGGCGGCGGCAAGCGTGTACGCCCCTTGTTGGTG
>NZ_JBFTLX010000144.1:0-17257 GCF_056396665.1 Cupriavidus sp. 05T313
ATGTACAACAACTACTACTACGCGATGGATCCCTTCGTCGACCTGCCCGCCGACCGGGTGGTGACGATCGACGAGCAGATTGGCACCGTCGCGTGGTGCAACAGCGACCTGTACCGGGAGTTCCTAAAGCCGCTAGGCGTCCGCTATATGATGGGCGCGGACATCCGCACCGACGATGGCGTGGAATGCCGCCTCCGTGTCTGCCGCAACGTCGACGCGCCGGACTTCTCGGAAGCGGACAAAGCCATATGCGCRGTGCTGCTGCCGCACCTGCGGCGCGCGGTCGATCTGCACTCGCGCATGGATGTGGTGGAGTCGGAGCGCACCCTGTACGCCAGCGCCATCGACCGCATGCTGGTCGGCATGGCGATACTCGATGAGACCGGTGCCATCATGCGGACCAATTCGGCCGCGGACGAGATCCTTGCCGACAAGGACGGCATCCGTATTGCCAGGGGCTCGCTGGATGTCGAGTACGCGCAGGAGAACCGCCAGTTCCAGCGCCTGCTGCGCCAGGCCATCATGGGCCATATCGGCACCGCGCCGGCGGTGATGGAGGCGATGTCGATCACGCGGCCTTCGGGCAACGCGAAGCTGGGAGTGCTGATCCGCACGATTCCGCTGAGCGAGTGGTCGGAAGACAATAAGCGCCGGCCTTCGTGCGTGATTTTCATTCGCGACCCGGAGCGCAAGTCGCAGGCTTCGCACGAGGTGGTGCGCAAGCTGTTCGATTTCACGCCGGCGGAAACCCAGCTTGCGCTGCAGCTGGCCAACGGCCTCGCGCTGGAAGAAGCGGCCGAGGAGCTCGGCATCAGCAAGAACACGGCGCGCGCCCACCTGCGCGCCATCTTCTCCAAGACCGGCGTGACCCGGCAGGCCACGCTGGTGCGCATGCTGCTCAGCAGCGTGGTGGCGCTCGGCTGAGCGCGCTAGCTCGCCGGCCTGGCGGGCTTGGCGCTGACCACCAGCGGGAATCCCTGCGGCGTGGTCAGTACCGCGCGCAACTCGTGCGGGCCGCTGGCGAGCGGCTGCGCGATCCGCGCGCCGCCCGCCAGCAGGCGCTCGATCGCCGCCGCGATATCCTCGCCGGCTTCCAGCCGGAATGCCAGCGCGGGCTGGGAGACCATCCGCTCCTCGCCGGCCACCAGCGCTACCGTGATGGGGCCGGCGTCCAGCGCGCAATAGCGCCCGCCATCGCGAAACTTCACCGCCAGGCCCAGGCCCTGCTCGAAGAACGGCAGGGCGGCATCGATATCGTCCACCGGGTAAAGCAAGAGGTTGGATTGCATGCTGTCGCTCCTTGTCAGCGGGCGGACGCCGCCTGGCGGCACACGGCACAGATATTGAGCGATTGATCACCGTCGTCGTCGGACAGCAGGATGTCGAGCGCGCGGGCGGGTGCGGCGGTGCCTGTCGGCAGGGCGGCCAGCAGCGTCTGGCGACGCGGAGGAGTCGGCGGAGGAATCTTCATGACGGCGTATCCATGTGCAGGTGGTGAGTGGTCCTGGACATGATAGGGACACGGTGCCGCCGCGCATAATCCAATCAGACGATGCCGCACTTTCCCCGGCCGCACACACTGCAGTCACGCAGGCCAGCAATGACGGTGCCGGCGATGGCGCCGCCCGCCACGACAACGCGGCGGCGCTCCCGGCCGATGGCCTGAAAACCAAATGTAAAGGAAGGGGACTGCAATGCGATTCTCGCTGATCTACGAAGCGCAGACTGTCGACGCGTCGCGCGCCGGCGACCACAAGGTGTTCGACGAAATCATGGAGCAGGTGGAACTCGCCGAGGACATGGGTTTCGATGTCGTCTGGGCGGTGGAGCACACGGCGCTGACCAACTACGCGCACATGAGCGCGCCGGAGACCTTCCTGGCCTTCGTGGCCGGGCGCACGCGCCGCATCGGCATCGGCCACGGCGTGGTCTGCCTGCCGCCGGCGATGAACCATCCGGTCAAGGTAGCCGAGCGCGTGGCCACGCTCGACATTCTCTCCGGCGGGCGCGTGCATTTTGGCGTGGGTAAGGGCGGTACGCAGCAGGAGGCGGGCACCTTTGGCTACGACCTCGAAACCCTGCACCCGATGATCGACGAGGCGATGTACCTGATCCCGAAGATCCTTACCCAGGACGAGATCGAGCACGATGGCGAATTCATCAAGATTCCGCGCCGCCCCATCCATCCCAAGCCACGCCAGGACCCGCACCCGCTGATGTATCTGGCCTGCACCAACGCCGATACGCTCAAGCGTGCCGGCGCGCGCGGCATGGGTGCGCT
This sequence comes from Cupriavidus sp. 05T313, assembly GCF_056396665.1. Lineage (NCBI taxonomy): Bacteria > Pseudomonadati > Pseudomonadota > Betaproteobacteria > Burkholderiales > Burkholderiaceae > Cupriavidus > Cupriavidus sp. 05T313. Next base: position 2,282 of record NZ_JBFTLX010000144.1, read on the forward strand.
GGTGCTCGGCTTTGGCGGCCCGGAAGACGTGGCGAAGAAGAATGCTATCTATCGCGAAGCCTACGAGACGCGCCAGGCGAAGGACCAGGTTGGTTTCCGTCCTCACCAGCATCTTGCCGCCCTGTGTCCGACCATCGTGCTGGAAGACGGCGTGGCGGCGCGCAAGATCGGCATCAAGGGACAGCGTTACTTCATGGAGTCGCTGGGGTACTGGTATGCCGGCGGCGAGCGCCCCAATCCCGAAGGCTGGGATGTGGAGAACATCACCGAGCAGGACGCGCAAGGCAAGGCCGTGATCAAGACCAGCTTCGCCTCGGAGAAGGTCACGGTGGATTTCAGCGATCCGTCGATGATGATGCTCAACCCCAACCATGCCTACGGCACGGTGGAGGACTGCATCGGCTATGTGCAGCGCCTGATCGACGCCGGKGCCGACGAGATCCTGTTCATCTGCCAGATGGGCACGGTGCCGCAATGGGCCCAGCTCGAAACCATCCGCAATATCGGCGAGCACGTGATCCCGCACTTCCGCGCCCAGGGCCGCAAGCTGCGCGCGCTCGCCTGAGCGAGCCATCGGACCATCGCTGCTGCGCGACTAGTCTCCTCGGACGATGGCGCGGGGCAGCGGCGATGCCAGCATGAAGGCACGACAAGACCGGCCCGGTGGCCGGCAAGAGGAGATGGCGGTGCATCGAGACAACTACCCCGAAGGACTGGCGGCCGAACTGATCGGCCGCGCGCACGAARTGATCCCGGTGCTGGCGCAGCGCGCCGGCCAGGCCGAGGCGCAATCGCGCATCCCGGCCGAAACCGTGGCCGACATGCAGGCCGCGGGCTTCTTCAAGGTTCTGCAGCCGCGCCGCTATGGCGGGCATGAGCTGGACCCGCAGACCTTCTTCGACATCCAGATGGCCCTGGCCAAGGGCTGCATGTCCACCGCCTGGGTCTATGGCGTGGTKGGCGTGCACAACTGGCAGCTCGCCTTGTTCGACGGCAAGGCCCAGCAGGACGTCTGGGGCGCGGACAACGCCACCCTGATCGCTTCGACCTATATGCCGGTGGGCAAGGTGGTGCCGGTGGACGGCGGCTTCCGCTTCTCCGGGCACTGGAAGTTCTCCAGCGGCAGCGAGCTGTGCGACTGGATCTTCCTTGGCGGCCTGGTGCCGCCGCAGCAGGCCGGCGCGGCGCCCGAGTACCGCACTTTCCTGCTGCCGCGCAGCGACTACACCATCGTGCGCAACTGGGATGTGCTGGGCCTGCGCGCCACCGGYAGCCACGACATCGTGGTGGACGACGTGTTCGTGCCGGCATACCGCACCCACAGCGCCGTCGACGGCGCCATGGGCACCAGCCCGGGCCTGTCCCTCAACCAGGCGCCGCTGTACCAGTTGCCGTTCGCCCAGATCTTCGTGCGTGCCGTCTGCACGGCCTGCATCGGCGCGCTGGAAGGCGGGCTCGACGATTTCATCGCCTATGCCGATGGCCGGGTCAGCGCCAACAGCGGCGGCAGGACGGCCGAGGACGGCGGCGCGCAACTCGCCTGCGCCAACGCGGCGGCCGGCATCGATGAGATGCGTACCATCCTGCGCCGCAATTTCGACGAGCTGATGGCCACGGCGCACCGGGGCGAGCAGCTCGATACGGCGCGCCGCCTGCATTTCCGCTACCAGTCGTCACAGGTCGCCCAGCGGTGCGCGCAACTCGCCGACAGCCTGCTGCGCTACGCCGGCGGCAACGGTATCTACGTCACCAATCCGCTGGTACGCCGCTTCCTCGACCTGCATGCGGCGCGTGCCCACTACGCCAACAACCTGGATCGCTTCGGCCAGAACCTGGGCGGCGTGATGATGGGCCGCGCCAACACCGATTTCTTTATCTGAGGCCGGCGTGGAGCGGAACATGAACCAGGGCACAGGGCAGGCAGGCGGCACCGCGGTGTTTGATGTAGTGGTGGTCGGCTCAGGAGCGGGCGGCATGCTGGCCGCCTGCCGCGCGGCGGATCGCGGCCTGTCCGTGGTGGTGCTGGAGAAGAGCGGCCTGTATGGTGGCACCTCGGCGGTCTCGGGCGGCGGGATCTGGATCCCGCTCAACCACCATATCGAAGAAGCGGGCGGCAGCGACAGCTACAACGCCGCGCTTACCTATCTTGAAGCGTGCACCGAAGGCCGCTCCACGCCCGCCAAGCTGCGCGCGTACCTCGAGCACGGTCCGCGCATGCTTAGCTACCTGGAGCAGCGCACCGCGGTGCGTTACTACTCGCTGCCGCGCTACGCCGACTACTTCCAGCGCTTGCCGGGCGCGCTGCCCGGATATCGCGCGCTGGATCCGATGCCGTTCGACGGCGCGCAGCTGGGCGAGGAGTTCGCGCGGCTGCGGCCGCCTTCGCCGGGGACGCTGGTGGCGGGCCGGGTGGCGGTGACCTCCGCCGAGGCCCACGCCATGCTGAGCAAGAGCCGGGGCTGGCTGGGCGTGGCGGCCCGGCAGTTCGGGCGCTATTGGCTGGATCTCGGCTGGCGCCGCCGCACCGCGCGCGACCGCCGGCTCACGCTCGGCAACAGCCTGGTGGGCGGCTTGCGCCACGCCATGATGAAGCGCGGCATCCCGCTGTGGCTCGATACCGCGCTGGAAGACCTGCTGGTGGAGGAGCACGGTGGCGCGGCGCGCGTCACCGGCGTGCTGGCGCGGCGCAATGGCGCGCAGGTACGCATCGAAGCCCGGCGCGGCGTGATCCTGGCCGCGGGCGGCTTCGAGCGGAACCAGGCCATGCGCGAGCAATACCTGCCGCATCCCAGCCGGGCAGAGTGGAGCGCCACGCCGCCGCACAACACCGGCGACGGGATCCAGGCCGCGCAGCGCGCGGGCGCGGYGCTGGAGCTGATGTCGCATGTATGGGGCGCGCCAACGGTGAAGGTCGGCGGCGAGGAAAAGCAGCGCGCGATCTTTGTCGAGCGCGCCTTGCCCGGCTGCATCGTCGTCAACGGGCAGGGCAGGCGCTTCGTCAACGAGGCCGCGCCGTACTCCGAGTTCGTGCCCGCRATGTACCGCGACCACGAGCGGACGGGCTGCAGCGTGCCGGCGTGGCTGGTGTTCGATGCCACCTTCCGCCGCAAGTATCCCTGCGGGCCGATCCTGCCCGGCTCGGTCATGCCGGACCGCCGCATCCCGGCCCCCTTCGCGGACGTCCTGCTGCGCGCCGATTCGCTCGACGCGCTGGCGCGGCTCGCCGGCATCGACCCGGGCGGCCTGGCGCACACCGTCGAGCGCATGAACGGCTTTGCGGCGAGAGGCGTGGATGAGGACTTCGGCAAGGGCGACAACGTCTTCGATACCTACTACGGCGACACCCAGGTCCGTCCCAATCCGTGCCTGGCGCCGATCGGCCGCGCGCCGTTCTACGCGGTGCGCATCGACGCTGGCGATATTGGCACCAAGGGCGGGCTGGCGACCGATGCCAGCGCCCGCGTGCTGCGCGAGGACGGCTCGCCCATCGACGGGCTGTTCGCCATCGGCAATACCAGCGCCTCGATGATGGGCGCCAGCTATCCGGGCGCGGGCTCCACCATCGGGCCGGCCATGACCTTCGGCCTGATCGCCGCCGATGTGCTGGCGGGCGGGGCGGCCGGGCAGGGCCAAGCGGACTAATACCATCACACAGGCAGGAGGCATGATGAACCAGACTATTTCCCCGTCGCTGCGCGACGATATGCTGATGGCAATGCGCCGCATGGCGCGCTCGGTTGCGGTGGTCAGTTGCCGCGAGGGCGAGCGCCGCTATTCGATGTCGGTCACCGCGGTCGATTCGCTGTCCGCGGACCCGCCTTCGCTGCTGATCTGCATCCATCGCAATGCCTCGATCTACCCGGCCCTCAATGCCGGGGTGGATTTCTGCGTCAACCTGCTGGCGGCCGATCATCGCGACATTGCTGTCGATTGCAGTGGCCGGCTCAAGGGCGAGGACCGCTTTACCACGGGCCAGTGGGAGGCCGACCCGCTGGGCGTGCCTTTCCTGCGGGATGCTCAGGCAAACCTGATCTGCGAGCAGGACGGCCGTTTCGACTACGGCACCCACGCCGTCTTTATCGGCCGCCTGCGCGAAGTCCGGCTGGCCGGCGACGTGGCGCCGCTGGTCTATGTGGACGGCGCCTACTCCACCTCGGCGCCGCTGGCCAGCCTGCGGGCGGCGTGACGTGAACCCAGTGCCGGAGCCTGCGCGATGACCGCCAACGCCTTCGTTCCCGATCCCGCATCCGATCCCGTTTCTGATCCCGCCTGCGGCGGGGTCAACGCGGTATTGCCGCCGCTGGTCGTCGCCGACCCGGGCGCCTACCGTTGGGATGCCCGCTGCGACGTGGCGGTGATCGGCTTCGGCGCGGCCGGCGCCTGCGCGGCGCTCGAAGCCGCACGGGGCGGGCTCGACGTGATCGTGGCTGAGCGCTTCGAAGGCGGCGGCGCCAGCGCCAGGAGCGGCGGCGTGGTGTATGCCGGCGGTGGCACGCCATACCAGCGGGCCGCCGGCTACCGTGACACGCCAGAGGCCATGGCGGCTTACCTGCGGCAGGAGGTTGGCGACGCGGTCGGCAATGGCACGCTGCAGGCATTCTGCGAGCGCAGCACCGGCATGATCGCCTGGCTGGAGCAGCTGGGCGCGCGCTTTGCCGCCACCGTGCCGCCACGCAAGACCTCGTATCCCGCGCAGGACTACTACCTCTACTACTCGGGCAACGAGGCCGTGGCGGAGTACGCGCGCCACGCGGAGCCGGCGCCGCGCGGCCATCGCTGCAAGGGCAGCGGCATGTCCGGTCACGTGCTGTACGGCGTGCTGCGGCGCGCGGTGCAGGCGCAGGCCGGGGTGGACGTGATACGCCACGCGGCGGCGCGCCGCCTGATTGTCGATGGACGGGGCACCGTCATTGGCGTGGAACTCCGGCGCCTGCCGCCGGGCCGCCTGCAACGCCGGCATGCCCGCCTGGCGCGCTGGGCCGAGCGCCTGCACAACCTTTCCCCGGCGCTGGCCGATGCCTTGCGCCGGCGCGTGACGCAGCTGGAAGACGATTTCGCGCAGCCCTGTGCAGTGCGTGCCGGCGCCGTTGTGCTGGCCACCGGCGGCTTCATCTTCAACCCGGCCATGGTGGCCGCGCATGCGCCCAAGTACCGCCGCAACTGGCGCCTGGGCACCACCGGCTGCGATGGCAGCGGGATCCGCCTCGGCCTGTCGGTCGGGGCGGCGGCGCGCCACCTGGAGCGCGTTTCCGCGTGGCGCTTCATCAATCCGCCGTTCGACTGGGCACGTGGCTGCGTGGTCGACGCGCAAGGCGCGCGCATCGGCAACGAGGAAGTCTACGGCGCGCGGCTGGGCCACGCCATCTGCGAGGAGCACGGCGGCCGCGCCTGGCTGATCCTGAACGCCGGGCTGGCGCGCGCGGCCCTGCGCGATTGCGTCACCGGACGCCTTTGGGCCTTCCAGCGCGTGCCCRCCATCATGCTGATGCTGTTCGGCGCCACGCGTGCGCCGGGTATCGCGTTGCTGGCCGACAAGCTGGGCATGCCGCGCGCGGCATTGCTGGCGACGCTGGCTGCCTATAACGCGGCGGCGCGCGGCGAGCTGCCCGACCCCGCAGGGAAATCCGCGGCGATGTGCGCATCGCTGGAACGCGGGCCCTACCTGGCCATCGATATCTCCGCGCATAGCCGCGCATTTCCCTGTCCCGCCATCACCCTCGGCGGCCTGCGCGTGGACGAGACGTGCGGCCAGGTGCTGGCGGAAGGAGCCGGCGGCCAGGCGGCGCCGATCCCGGGCCTGTACGCGGTCGGCCGCACCGCGGTCGGCATCGCATCGAATCACTATGTGAGCGGCCTTTCGCTCGCCGACTGTATCTGGTCGGGGCGCAATGCCGGGCGCCATCTCGTTGCCCTGGCAGCCCTGGCAGCCCTGGCAGCCCTGGCGGACCAGCCGGGCCGCAATGAACACATCGACGAACACACCAAGGAGACAAGCCATGAGCAACCGAGTTGAAGGAAAGATCGCCATCGTCACCGGCGCCGCCAGCGGCGTCGGCAAGGAAGACGCCTTGCTGCTGGCGCGCGAAGGCGCGCGCGTGGTGCTGACCGACCTGAACGAGGCGGCCGGCCACGCCGTGGCGCGCGAGATTGGCGACACCGCCATCTTCGTGCCCCACGATATCGCCAGCGAAGCCGGCTGGCAGCAGGTCATGCAGCGCACCCAGGAGCATTTCGGCACGCCGGACGTGCTGGTCAATAACGCCGCGGTGCTGGCGCTGGGCTCGGTGGAGGACACCACGCTGGAGCAATGGCAGGGCATCATGCGCATCAATGCCGACGGCTATTTCCTGGGCTGCAAGTATGGCGTGGGCGCGATGAAGCAAAACGGCGGGGTCATCGTGAACATGTCTTCGGTGGCGGCGCTGGGCGGCATGAGCATGTTCTGCGCCTACAGCGCCAGCAAGGGTGCTGTCACCGCGCTCACCCGCAGCGTGGCGGCTTACTGCAAGCAGCGCGGCTACAAGATCCGCTGCAACTCCGTGCATCCGGACGGCATCCTGACGCCGATGACGGCTGCCCTGATGCAGGGCGCGGCCGACGCCCCGGCCACCCATGAGCAGGCGGGCGGCGATCCGATGCAACGCATGTGCCTGCCCGGCGACGTGGCAAACCTGGTGCTGTTCCTGGCCTCCGATGAGTCGCGCTACGTCAACGGCGCCGAGCTGCGCATCGACAATGCGCAGACCATCATGGGCATCGCCTGATCGCGGACATCATGGTGCAAGCGCAATTCCACCCGCTGCGCATCGCCCAGGTGGTGGCCGAAACCGACGAGGCAAGCTCGCTGGTGTTCGAACTGCCCGAAGGACTGCGCGATACCTTCGCCTACCGGCCAGGCCAGTTCCTGACGCTCAAGGTGCCGCTGGAGGGCGCCGCGCAGCAGCGCTGCTACTCGCTGTCCAGCAGCCCCCAGGTCGACAATGCGCTGCGGGTGACCATCAAGCGCGTGCGCGGTGGTCGCGTATCCAACTGGATCTGCGACCGGCTCGGGGCTGGCGACACGGTTGACGTCATGCCGCCCGCGGGCGTGTTCACGCCCCGCAGCCTGGATGGCGACCTGCTGCTGTTCGCCGGCGGCAGCGGCATCACGCCGGTGCTGTCGATCGCCAAGGCGGCGCTGCGCCATGATGGCGGCAACGTCACGCTGATCTACGCCAACCGCGATGAACGCAGCGTGATCTTCCGCGATGCGCTGCGCGACCTGGCCGCGCGCCACGCGGACAGGCTGCGCGTGATCCACTGGCTGGACAGCGTGCAAGGGCCGCCCTCGCAGGCCCAGCTCGAAGCGCTGGCCTCGCCGTGGGGCCACGCCGACTGCTTTATCTGCGGGCCGGGGCCGTTCATGGACGGTGCCCAGGCCGCCTTGCAGGCCCTTGGCGTGGCACGCGAGCGGATTCACGTGGAGCGCTTCGGCGCGCCGCCGCCCGCCGCAGGGCAGGCCGAAGAAGTGGCCCCGCCGGTTTCCGCTGCGGCTGCGCTGGAGGTGGAGCTGGATGGCGTACGCCACCGGCTCGACGCGCAGGCGGGCGAAACCGTGCTCGACGCCATGCTGCGCGCTGGCATCGCGGCTCCGAACTCCTGCCGCTCCGGCCTGTGCGGCGCCTGCATGTGCCAGGTGACGCACGGCGAGGCAACGCTGGGCGAGAACCATGTGCTTGACACCGCCGACCGCGAGGCCGGCTGGACCCTGGCCTGCCAGGCCCGCGCGGCCGGCAGCGAACTGCACCTGAAATTTCCCGACTGACATGATGACAACTGACACCATCGAAACCGCCCGGGGGTTGGCCGACGCCGCCAGGGCGGGGCAGGCCGTTCCCGCCACCATCCCGGAGCTGGTACGCACGGCCGCCGCGCGCCACGGCGCGCGCATCGCCATCCAGGAGGATGGGTTGCGGCTCAGCTTCACGGCGCTGGACGCGCTGCGCGCGGAGGCGGGACGGGCGCTGCTCGCGCTCGGCGTGGTGCCTGGCGACCGGGTCGCCGTGTGGGCGCCCAACCTGTCGGAATGGATCGTCGCCGCCCTGGCCACGCACAGCATCGGTGCGGCGCTGGTGCCAATCAATACCCGCATGAAGGGCATGGAGGCCGGCGCGATCCTGGCCGACAGCGGCGCGCGGGTGCTGTTCTGCATCGACGACTTCCTCGGCGAGAGCTATCCGGAAATGCTGGCGCCGCACCGGCCCGCCACGCTGGAGCGCGTGGTGGTGCTGCGCGGGCGCGTGGGGCGGCAGATGGCGCCGGATGAGCTTGCATGGGCAGACTTGCTGGCCCTGGCGCCGCGGACCAGCGAGGCGGAGTTCCAAGCTTGCGAGCGTGCCGTGACCGGCGACTGCCTGATGGACATCATGTTCACCTCGGGCACCACCGGCCGCCCAAAAGGCGTGATGACCGCGCATGCGCAGAACCTGCAGGCCATCCATGGCTGGGCCTCGATCACCGGCGTGGAGGCCGGCGACCGCTACCTGATCGTCAATCCCTTCTTCCACACCTTCGGCTACAAGGCCGGGTGGCTGGCGGCGCTGGTCAGCGGCGCCACCATCCTGCCGCACCTGGTGTTCGATGCCGAGGCGGTGATGACCCGCATCGAGAACGAGCGCATCACGGTGCTGCCCGGCCCGCCGACGCTTTACCAGACACTGCTGAACAATCCGCGCTTGCGGGAATTCGACCTGTCCTCGCTGCGCGTCGCGGTGACCGGCGCGTCGGCGATCCCGCCCGTGCTGATCCAGCGCATGCAGCGCGAACTGGGCTTTCGCGAAATCTTCACCGGCTATGGCCTGACGGAATCGTGTGGGTTCGCCACGCTGACCCGCGCCGGAGACGATGCCGATCTCGTGGCGCTGACGTCGGGCCGCGCCATGCCCGGTGTCGAACTGCGCTGCCTGGATAGCGACGGCCAGCCGGTGCCGGCAGGCGAACCCGGGGAGGTGGCGGTGCGCGGCTACAACGTGATGCGGGGCTACTTCCAGCTGCCGGAAGCCACCGCGGAAGCGATCGATGCGGGCGGCTGGCTGCGCACGGGCGATGTCGGCACGCTGGACGTGCGTGGCAACCTGCGGATCACCGACCGTATCAAGGACATGTTTATCGTCGGGGGCTTCAATTGCTATCCGGCCGAGATCGAGAAGCTGCTGGTGTCGCATCCGGCGATTGCGCAGGTGGCGGTGGTAGGCGTCCCGCACGAGCGCCTCGGCGAGGCGGGGAAGGCTTTTGTGGTGCTGCGGCATGGCAGCAAGGTTGGTGCCGATGAGCTGATTGATTGGGCGCGGCGGCATATGGCCAACTATAAGGTGCCGCGGGAGGTGGTGTTTGTGCAGATGCTGCCGACTAGTGCGGCTGGGAAGATTCTTAAGTATCGGTTGAGGGAGGGGTGATGGGAGGTTGGATTTGGGCTTCTGGSTGCTGRTGCAGAGTGGCGTGGGTGGGYGGGGTTTTAGCGCTTCTAGCTGCTGKCGCGGCTGTRCGGGGTTGGCCGTTTTCGCACACGGAGGTGTCACTTTTCTTTACTCGTAAAGAAAAGTAACCAAAAGAAAGCGATCCTTGCAGGAGGCTGGCGTGTCAGGGTTGCGTAGCCCAATGGTTTCGTCGTCAGGCCCCGGGTTCTAGTGGCCTCATGCCGTTACCAATTCGAATGGCCACGATCCCGTCAATGACACTGGTTCCGTAGTAAGGCCCCCGGTAGCGGCTCCCTGCCCATTCGCCCATCTGCCGGTACCGGCTCGGAGCATCACGATCCATCACGCCGTAACGGTTTCGTGGTGGGGTGGGCGCGGTGAAGAAGTTCTTCGTCCTAGCATTCCGGTGCCACCGCGCCCACGACAAAAATGGGGGGCCTGCAACTTCGTGGTGCTCGCAGAAAAAACGGCAACGAAGTTGCCAGCGTCTCAAGCTTCGTCGTGGGCGCGGTGGCACCGAATTGATAAGCCGATGACCTCACCACCGCGCCCACCCCACCACGAAACCGTYACGACGTGATGTGTCGTGACGATTCGCGCCGGTAACGGCAGATGGGCGAATGGGCTGGAATTCCGCTACCGGGGGCACCACCACGAATCCCTGGGCATTGGCCGGGTCGTGGTGCTCTGAATCGGTAACGGCACGAGTCTGTTAGAACCCGGGGCCTGACGACGAAACCATTGGGCTACGCAACCCCGACACGCCAGCCTCCTGCAAGGATCGCTTTCTTTTGGTTACTTTTCTTTACGAGTAAAGAAAAGTGACACCTCCGTGTGCGAAAACGGCCAACTACGTACAGCCGCGACAGCAGCTACAAGCAATAAAACCCCGCCCACCCACACCAGCAGCAACCAAAAACCCCAAACAAAACACCTAACTAAGCAACACAATCCCCCCAGGCAACGACCTCACCTCCAACCCCAACGACCGCTGCATCTGCGCAATAGCCTTATCAAGCGACCGGATCTGAAAACGCCCCGTCACATGCCTGGCCGCCACCTGCTTATCAAGCAACACCACCCTCCCCGGCCGATACCGATTAATCTCCTCAACCACCTCACGCAACGGCGCATCGGCAAACCGCAGGTAGCCATCCCGCCAAGCCGGCATCCACGTCGGATCGACACGCACAATCCGTCCGAGCGCAGCACTATCGTAGGTGAGTTGCTGCTTGCCGCTCAGCGTCGCGACACCCGCGGCATGCGCCACCTGCACCGTCCCCTCGACGCACGTCACGCACACACCGGCAGGCGTGACCCGCACTTCGAACCTGGCGCCCTGCGCAAACGCGCGCCCCGTCCCGGCGACGACCGCGAACGGCCGCGGCGCATTCAGGGTATCGACAGCGGCTTCGCCAGAGATCAGGTCGATGCCCTGCACGCGCCCCGCTCCGGAGCGCACGGCAATACTGGTGCGCGTATTCAGCTCGACGGTGACGTCCTCGGCCAGAGCCAGCCGGCGTTGCTCGCCGGTCGCGGTGCGGTAGTCCGCCCGCATCTCCTCCACGGAAGGCCACAGGCCCAGCGGCGGCTGGACGACGGCCACCGTCGCCGCCGCTGCCGCCGCGCTCATGGCGCCGCCGAGGAATGCGCGCCGCTGCCAGTCCGGCGCGCGCCGCGTCCCGGCAATGCGCCGGCTGGCCGGGTTGCGCCCCACCACCAGATGGCTGGCCTCGCCCAGTTGCTCCCATCGCTGCCGTGCCACGGCAAACGCAGCCCTGTGCGCGGGGTCCGCCATGCACCAGCGCCTGAGCGCCGCGCCGTCGGCCGGCGTCATCTCGCCCGCCGCCGCGCGGCGCACCCAGGCCAGCGCCTGCCGCTCGACCGCATCCAGCGCCCTGTCCTGTTGTCCCGGAAGATTCATCGTTCGTATCATGGCATCAAGCGAGCCGCCACCGTGGTTTGCCTGCACACATAGACAAGACGGTTGGGAAGCAACAGATCGGCATGCTTTTTTTCATCCATGCTTGGGCAGGTGCGCCATGCAGTATTCATGCGCCCGTTTCAGCTCCAGCCCGATCAGGCGCGGCGACACGCCGAAGCGCACCGCGGCCTCCTGGTTCGACAGTTCATCGACGCGCACCGCGAGGAAGATGGCCCGCCGCCGCGGCGGCATGCTCTCGATGAGACGGGCCACCGCTTCCACCTCGTCGCGTGCGGCCACGGTCTGCGCCGGGCCCGGGGCCGGGTCGGCGATCTCGGCCATCAGCGTCTCCACTTCTTCCGCGCTCATGTAGCGGCGGTCACGCTGCAGCCGATCCAGCGCCAGGTTGGTGGCCATGCGCATCAGGTAGGCGGCGGGGCTCTTGACCGGCTCGCCCTGTTCATTGCGTTCTTCCAGGTGTACCCAGGTGTCGTGCAACGCGTCGCTGGCGAGTTCGGCCGAACCCAGCCGCCACGTCAGGCGGCGTTTGAGGTCCTCGTAGCGCTGGGCCAGAAGGTCGCGCAAGGTCGAACGGCTGGAGTCGCTCATCTATCGGCTCATCTATCGGCTCGCCTGCCGGCCGCAGGGGAGCCTGCACGGTCCGGACTGCGCCGCTGCCGTATCGCAGCGGACGGGCTTGACCAGCAGCACGAATGCTTTTGCCGGGTCCGCCGGCGGCTGGCCCAGGTCGACGCGCTCAACGGTTTCGACAATGGCCGCATCGCGTGCCTTGTCTCCCGTGGTGTCCAGCAGACGCACGCGCTGCACATGGCCGGACGCGTTGATCTGCACATAGAGCGCCAGCCGGTAATCCCCGAGCGCAAGGGCGGTACGCGCGCACAGCGCCTGGTAGATCTGCGACTGCACCGTGCCTTCGTATTGCCGCTGGGCACTGGCCGCTGGCTGGGCCACGGCCATGTCCGGGTTGGGCGCGCCGGGCACCAGCACGAAGGCATCGGCCGCCGTTGCCTGCACGTTCAGTCCCGTGCCCTCCAGCAATTTGCGCAGCGCCGCCTCCGGGCTGTAGCTCCCGTGAACGGCATTCGAGGTTCGCCCCGCAGCAAGCTCGGAGGAAAAGAAAACGGATAGGCTGGTCTGCGCATCGTATTGCGCCAGCGCCTGCTTCAATGGCTGGGCCGGCAGGTCGAATGCCATCTCCGTGGCGGGCTGCCCGGCGTGGACCTGCTGGCCGGCGAGGCTCAGAGCCAGGACCGCCATATAGCAGACCAGTGCACGCGCACCGGGGGATGCGACCAAGCTTGCCATCACGATCCAATGCCCTGTCCGTTGAGGAATCCATGCGGGGCCGGACGCACCGCCCGACCACATACCGGTCCGCATCGTAGGGATCCAATGTGACGCCGCCGTGACTCCATGGCAAGGATTGCCGTGACATGGCTCACTCCTCTTGCCYGGCGCCGGACGGCTGCTGCGTCTCGATGGCGATAAAGAGCCGCGCGCTGCCACGCTGGACCAGCAGCGCCACCGCGCCTTCCGTCGCGCTCACTTCTTCGGCCAGCGCCTCCACGCTGTCGACCGGCTGGCCGTTGAGCGCGAGGATCACGTCGCCGGTGTTCACGCCCGCGCGCAATGCTGCCGCGTTCACGCGCTGCACCAGCAGGCCGCCATCGATGCGCAGCACCTGCCGCTCCTGCGGCCACAGCGGCCTGACCATCATGCCCAGCGGCGCATGGCCCGGCGCGGCAACCTGTGCGACCCTGGGCGCGTCGAAGCGATCGGGCGTCACATGCAGCACCAGCGATGCACGTTCCCGCCAGATCCTGAACGGCGTTGCCGCGCCAGGCGGCAGGTCCGCGATAAAGATCAGCGCATCGGCGGACTGCGCGACGTCGCGCGGGCCCACCTGCAGGATCACGTCGCCCGGTTTCACACCGGCCCGGTTGGCGGCGCCGCCCGGCTGCACATAGCTCACCAGCGCCCCCGCCGGGCGCGGCAGGCGGAACGAATCGGCCAGGGCCTGCGTGACCTCCTGCACCGCCACCCCAATGCGGCCCCGCGTGACCGCGCCCTTGCTCTGCAACTGGTCCTTGATGCGCATGGCCACATCGATCGGGATGGCGAACGACAAGCCCTGGTAGCCGCCGCTGCGGCTGTAGATGCGGGAGTTGATGCCGATCACTTCACCCTTCAGGTTGAACAGCGGCCCGCCGGAGTTGCCGGGATTGACCGGTACGTCGGTCTGCAGGAAGGGCATGTACTCGGCGCCCGGCAGCACCCTGCCCTTGGCGCTGACGATGCCGGCCGTGACCGAGTTGGAAAAGCCATAGGGCGAGCCGATGGCCAGTGCCCAGTTGCCGACCTCGACACTGGCGGGATCGCCGATCTTCACCGTCGGCAGGCCGGTCGCGTCGATCTTGAGCAAGGCCACATCGGCCACGGTATCCAGCCCGACCAGCCGCGCCTTGAACTCGCGCCGGTCGGTCAGCTTCACGCTGACCTGCGTGCCGCGCGCGACCACGTGCGCGTTGGTGAGGATGTAGCCGTCGCCGCTGAGGATAAAGCCGGAGCCCAGGCTGGTCTCGTCGACGTTGTCCTGGCGCGGCACGACGCCGGCGGAACGCCCGCGCGGCGGATCGGCGTAAAGACGCGCGGGCGACGCCTCGCGCGCGACGCCGATGTTGACCACGGCCGGGCCATTCTCCCGAACCAGCCGCGAGAAATCGGGTGCCGCCTGCAGCGGCGCGCATCCGGCGGTGCCGGTCGCCAGCACAAACAGGAGCGCCGCCGAGGCAGCCGCCAGCGCGCAACGCATGGCGCGGCTGCGGCCTGGTTCGAAAGCGTCCGCCACGTCAACTGGCCGTTGGGAAATCCAGCGCAAGCTCCATCACCATCGGCTGGCGCATATCCGGCGGCGGCGGCTCGGACAAGGCCTGCGTCATCAGCACGGCGCGCAAGTCCGCATCGGCCTGCGCATTGCCCAGCGAGTCGAACTCCACGCGCTCGACCCGGCCGCTGGGCGCCAGCCATACGCGCATCACCAACGACGCGGCCGGGTGCGGTGCGGCCTGCCGCGGCAGCAAGCGATCCTGCATCCAGCCTTGCAAGCGCAGCGCCGCCGCGTCGGCATGGTCGTCCAGCCGCGCCTGCAACTGCGTGCTGGCCAGTTGCGCATAGCGCATCCAGTGCTGCGGAAACGGCTGCGCGGGCGCCTGCCCGGAGGCGGAGGACACCGCGCCCAGGCCCACCAGCCCCAGGGTACGGAGCAGGCGCCGCCAGAACTGCCGCGGCGCGTCCCGCTTGCGGGCGACGGGGCTGGACTGCCGGCTTGGATCAATGGGGGAATACATCGGAGTTCCTGTCTGTCGTCATGGCATACGCGCGGCTGCGAGGGTCCGCACGCCGTCATACTGAGACGGAACTCACTGGCCGGAGATGTCGTTTGTCACAGAAACTTCATATGCCATGCGCATCAGGCCCGTACCCACACTTGCGCCAGCGCGCGGCAGTCGATCCAGATGTCGTTGCTGTTGAGGCCCTTGCGGTCGCGGTTGAGCGGCGCGTCGCGCTGCTCAACCG
>NZ_JBFTLX010000145.1:0-17095 GCF_056396665.1 Cupriavidus sp. 05T313
GTCTACCAGGGCGTCAAGGAAGTCAGCCCGGTGGTGCTGGCCAATGTGCGCATGCTGGGCGCAAACCAGAAACAGCTGCTGCGCCATGTCTACCTGCCGAGCGCGACCAGCTGGGTCTTCTCCTCGCTGCATACCTCGGTTGGCCTGGCTTTCGTGGGCGCGGTGGTGGGCGAATACCTGGGCTCGGCGCGGGGCGTGGGTTACCTGATCCTGCAGGCCGAAGGCACTTTCGACATCAACACCGTGTTCGCCGGCATCGTGGTGCTGACCGCGGCGGCGCTGGTGCTCGACACGCTGGTGGGCATCGTGGAGAAGCGATTGATGAAGTGGCAACCGCGTAGCGGGGAGACCGAGCGCTTGTAAGACTGGCATCGGCATGGCGCGGCGGCGATCGCGCGTGGCAATAGGAGCGGCCGGAGGATGACTTTCCTCCGGCCGTTTTTATTTTGCGAGGTAATTGCGTAGCCTGCCCTGGTGCCGCTTCATCTGGCACTGTCGACGGGGGTAGGGCGCAATTGTCGGGCGTAATGTTTTGTGTTTAAGACAATTATTTTCACCTAGAATCGGGACCTGATTTCCATTGCCCGAGACATGCTGCGCGTTCCAGCGCCGAGGCGCCGGGACGCGCAGGCAAGCCACCGATGCCATTGACGTACCCGATACCGACTGCCGGCCGCGGCGCCCGCAGCCAGCGCCTGATCGTGGCCGCACTGGTGCTGGCGGCGCATGTCCTGGTGTTGGCGCCGGTGCCCTGGCCTGCCCGGCAGTTGCTTTCCGAACCGCAGCGGCGGGACGAAGCCGGCGCGAAGGCCTTGCAATGGGTCACCGTCATGCCTTCCGCGGCGCCGCCAATCCCTGTCATGCCAGCACACGCGCCACTTGCCGCGACCACGCGTGGCCAGCCTGCAGTCGGAGCGCGCCCCGCCGCACGGGCTGAGCAGCCCGTGCAGCCGCCTGCCGCGGCAACGGTCTCTGCGCACCCTACGCGTGCGGCACCCTCCGGTGCCGCCACGGTACCCATGTTGCGGCTGGAACCGCCTGCCTCCGGCGACGCGCCGCCAGTCCCCGGCGCCGCACTGGACAATATCGCCCGCAGCAGGCAGCGGGGCGGGGCGAGCTTCGAGCGCGCAGCCTCGGATGCGGTGGCGTCGCCCGCGCGCCGGCTTGCCGCGGGCATTGCTGCCGCGGCACCGGGCGCGGATCTCGGCGAAGGGCAGGCGGGTGTGAATCGCACCGCGCGAGTGCGGGGCGCAGCGGGAACCTACTGCCTGCGCGCGAAGGACCCCAGCCTGAAGGTCGATCCTTTTCGCCAGGAGCTTGCCGTGCCGACCAATTGCCCGCCTTAGCGGCACCGTCGAAGGCAACGCGATGCGGGTCAGGTGGCGGCACTCGCAGCCGCCACCGGCGCAAAGCGTACGCTGACCGTCAGGCCGCCACCCGGCGTTTGCTCGAGCGTTACCGTGGCGCCATGGGTGCGTGCAATCTCGCGCACGATCGGCAGGCCAAGGCCGCTGCCTTGCTGCGCCTGGGTGGATTCGCCACGATAGAAACGCCGGAATACCTTGTCGCGCTCCTCGTCTGCAACGCCGGGACCGTTGTCGATCACCTGCAGCAACGGCTGTTTTCCCCGCGCGGCCACGTGGACCGTCACCTGCGCGCCATGGCCGGCATAGCGGATCGCGTTGTCTATCAGGTTGCCGACCAGCTCCTGCAGCAGTTCTGCCTGTCCCATCGCGTGTACCGGCGCCTGGGCCTCGAAGCCCAGGTCGACCCGGCCGGCGCGCGCCACCGCTGTCCATTCGAGCGCAGCGTCCCTGGCGAGCAGGTCGAGGCGCAGGGGCTGCAGTGCCGGCGCATAGCCGCTGTCCGGTTCCAGGCGCGATAGCGACAGCAATTGTTGTACGCCTCTGGCCGCCTGGCGCACGGTATCGTGCAGCGGACGCAGGTGGCGGCGAATGCGTTCGCCATCGTGCTCGCGCAGCGCGAGCTCGGACTGTGCCTGCATGATCGCCAGCGGGGTCTTCAACTGGTGGGCCGCGTCGGCAAAGAAGCGCTTGCGCGCGAGCAGCATGCGGTGCAGGCGCGCGACATATTGGTTGATGGCCTCGACCAGCGGTTGCATCTCGGCGGGCAGGTGCCGATGTTCCAGCGGCGCCAGGTCATCGGCGCCGCGCGCGGCCACCGTGCCGCTGAGCCGGTGCAGCGGCCGCAGGCCGCGCCGCACGCCAAGCCAGACGATACCCAGTGCCAGCGTCACCAGCACCAGTTCCTGCTGCAGCGAACCGGTCAGGATCTCGCGCGCCAGCATCTGGCGCGGCTCGATGGTCTCGCCGATCAGTACCCAGACCAGCCGCGTCTGTCCCGACGGCGTGTCGCGCACCGGCAGTGGCTGGGCCGCCATGCGCACCGGCTCTCCCCGGAAGCGGGCATCGTAGAAAACGGTCTTGTAGAGCTGGGGCTTGGGCGCGGCAGGCATCCGGAGGTCGTCGTAGCCGGTCAGCGTGGCCCCTTTTTCATCGCGAATCACGTAATAGATGCGGCTGCCGGCCTCGGACTCGAAAATCTCCAGCGCCAGGTAGGGCACGTCGATGGCGAAGCGGCCTTCATGCAGGCGGATGCCTTCGCGCATCGACTTGAGCGAGGCTTCCAGCGTGCGGTCGAATGCCACGTGGGCGGCATCCATGGCGCGGTGGTAAGTCATCCATGCGTCGAGCGCCAGCAACATCAGCAACGGCAGCAGCAGCCAGAGCGACAGCTGCAGGCGCAGGCTCGGTACTTTCATCGCGCGGCGGGCAGGGCCGCGCCAGCCTGGGCGCCCGCATCGAGCAGGTAGCCCAGCCCGCGCAGGGTGACGATGGCCACGCCGCTGCCATCCAGCTTCTTGCGCAGGCGGTGCACGTAGATCTCGATGGCATCGGGGTTGACCGACTCGTCGATGCCGAAGATTTTCTCCGACATGGCCTCCTTGTTGACGGCGCGTCCGTCGCGCAGCATCAACACTTCGAGCACCGCGCGCTCCCGCCCGGTCAGTGCCAGCGTTTCGCCGTTCAGCGTAAACGCGCGGCTGATCCCGTCATAGCACAGCGTGCCGCATTGCAATTGCGTGCTCTCGTGCCCGTGGCTGCGGCGTATCAGCGCGCGGGCGCGGGCTTCCAGCTCGGACAGGTCGAACGGCTTGGACAGGTAGTCGTCGGCGCCGAGATTGAGCCCCTTTACCCGGTCCTCGACGGATCCGTGCGCGGTCAGGATCAGTACGGGCAAGGCATTGCGCCGTTGTCGCAGGCGCCGCAGCACCTCGAGCCCATCGAGCTTGGGCAGGTCAAGGTCGAGGATGAGCAGCGCGTAGTCCTGCGTCGCCAGCAGGTGATCGGCGGCCCGCCCGTCGTGCATGCAGTCGACGGCGAAGCCGGCCTGGGTCAGCGCTTCGACCAGCGCATTGGCCAGCATCACATTGTCTTCAACAAGCAGGATTCGCATGGTTTAGGCGAGGGCAGGGCCCCCTTGAAAAGCGGAAAAGTCAGCGCGCGCCACCGCAATGGCGAAATCGGCAGCCGCAGAGGAATACAGGCATCCGGCCCGACTTTGAAGCTAGGGAAACTCCCAACCCCCAACGCCCGTGGGCCGATGAAATCCGTCGAATTTCGAAAGCGAACTGAAAGTGCGCCTGCCATACCATGCGTGCCATCCCGGGGGGCTGCCCCGGCACCAAACAACAACGCACCACGACTACGACAAGAGGAGACGTCATGAAGTTGAAATCGATCGCGCTGGCAGCACTGGGCATGAGCCTGGCCGGTACCGCCGCGGCGCAATCCAGCGTGACCCTGTACGGCATCATGGATGCCGGCATCGAATACGCCAGCCACGCCGGCCCGGACGGCTCGGTAACGAAGCTGGTCTCGGGCGGCAAGAACACGTCGCGCTGGGGCATGCGCGGCGTCGAGGACCTGGGCGGCGGCCTGAAGGCGTTGTTCCAGCTGGAAAGCGGCATCGCCATCGATACCGGAAGGCTGGACTCCGAGGGCACGCTGTTCGACCGCCGCGCCATCGTCGGCTTGTCCAGCAACAAGTACGGGCAGGTTGTGCTGGGCCGCACCTTTACCACCACCTACGATTTCATGCTGCCGTTCGACCCGATGGGGTACGCGCCGAACTACTCSTGGGCGACTTCGTCCACGGCGACCGGCGATCGCAAGGACGGCWTGTTCTCGCGCGCGTCCAACGCGATCCGCTATGACGGCAATTTCGGCGGCGTGAAGCTGGGCGCCACGGTAGCGCTGGGCGAAGTGGCCGGCAGTTTCAAAAGCTTGTCCAAATACGACCTCGGCGTGGGCTACAGCGCGGGCGGCTTCGCCGCGGCCGCCACCTGGGATCGCCAGAACGGCGCCGGCACCAGCACCACGCCGGCCGACGCGACGGATTACATCCAGGGCATTCACGCCGGCGCCAGCTACGCCTTCGGCGACCTGAGACTCTATGCCGGCTACCGCAACTACAAGCGCGCCTTTACCACCGCCGCAGCATCCCAGCGCAGCGACATGTACTGGGGGGGTGCTTCGTACGATTTCACACCGGCCTTCACGCTGTATGGTGCCGTCTACAAGCAGAATATCAAGGGTGGCAGCGACGCCGATCCGATTCTGTTCTCGGTGCGGGCCCAGTACGCGCTGTCCAAGCGCACCACGGCTTACCTGTCGGGCGGCTACGCCAAGGCCCGCAACGGCCAGAACGTGAGCCTGTCGCGTGATTTCATTGGCTATGCGAACAACCAGGTGGGCGTGACCGCCGGTCTGCAGCATCGCTTCTGAACGGCGGGGCGGGGCGCCGCCGCCATGGTGACGTGAAGATCGACGGCGCAAAAAAACGCCTGGCACCAAGGCGCCAGGCGTTTTTTCTTTTGCACCGCGCCGAAGGCGCGCGCGGTCAGGGCACGATGACGATCTTGCCGGTGACCTTGCGTGCTTCCATGTCCTTCAGGGCCTGCGGCGCCTGCTCCAGCGGATAGCGCGCGGAGATATGCGGGCGGATCTTGCCTTCCTTCATCCATCCCAGCATCTGCGCCATATTGGCCTGGTTCGCCTTGGGTTCGCGCCGTGCGAAATCGCCCCAGAACACGCCCACCAGCGAGGCGCCCTTGAGCAGCGCGAGGTTCAGCGGGAGCTTGGGGATTTCGCCATTGGCGAAACCCACCACCAGGTAGCGGCCGCGCCAGCCGATCGAGCGGAACGCCGGCTCGGCGTAGATGCCGCCGACCGGATCGTAAATCACGTCGGGTCCGCGTCCTTCGGTCAGCGCCTTGACGCGCTCGCGCAGGTCTTCGGTGCTGTAGTTGATCAGCGCATCGGCGCCATGGTCCTTGCATACCGCGAGCTTCTCGTCGGTGGAAGCTGCCGCGATCACGCGCGCGCCGATGGCCTTGCCGATCTCGATCGCGGCCAGGCCCACGCCGCCGGCGGCACCGAGTACCAGCATGGTCTGGCCGGCCTTCAACTCGCCGCGGTCGATCACCGCGTGGTGCGAGGTGCCGTAAGTGAGGGTGAATGCCGCGGCGGTTTCGAAGTCGATGCCCGGCGGCATCGGCACCACCGCGCTGGCGGGCGCCTTGGCTTGCGAGGCAAAAGCGCCGTTGCCGAGATAGGCGATGACATTGTCGCCGGGTTTGACGTGCGTCACGCCTTCTCCCACCGCGTTGACCACGCCGGCCAGCTCCGAGCCGGGCGAGAAGGGCAGTTGCGGCTTGGCCTGGTATTTGTTCTGGATGATGAGGACGTCGGGGAAATTCACGCCGGCCGCCTTCACGTCGATGACCACTTCGCCCGCGCCGGGCGCCAGGTCGGGCAGGGTTTCAAGAACCAGCGAATCAGGCGGGCCCCAGGCTTTGCAAAGTACGGCTTTCATCATGTCTCCGGTGATATGTTCGATGCCCGGCAGAGTATGGCGCAAATGGGTGAACGCGAGGTCCATGCGCGTTGCGCCAGACAGGCCCGGGCAAGTGTAGCGCAAAAATAGCACGATCGTTCTGTTGCGCACCAGTGGCCATCTTCGGCGGTCGGTCGGCAGCACGATTTGCGGTACGGACAGGGCGCTCGCAGCAGCCTTGTCAGGTACAATCGCGCCCATGCATATCCTCCTCGCAAACGATGACGGTTACCTGGCGCCGGGGCTTGCCGCGCTACATGCCGCGCTGGCGCCGCTGGCTCGCATCACGGTGATCGCGCCCGAGCAAAACCACAGCGGTGCGTCGAATTCGCTGACCTTGCAACGGCCCCTGTCGATCTTCGAGGCGCGCGAGGGCGTGCAGAAAGGTTTCCGTTTCGTCAACGGCACCCCGACCGATTGTGTGCATATCGCGCTGACCGGCCTGCTGGACGAGAAACCGGATCTGGTGGTGTCAGGCATCAACCAGGGCCAGAACRTGGGTGAGGACGTGCTGTACTCCGGCACCGTCGCCGCGGCCATCGAGGGTTTCTTGCTGGGCATTCCCTCGATCGCCTTTTCCCAGGTGGACAAGGGCTGGACGCACCTCGACGCGGCCGCCCGCGTGGCGCGCGACATTGTCGAGCGCTATATTGCCAAGCCGGCGGAAGAACCCTTCCTGCTCAACGTCAATATTCCCAGCCTGCCGTTCGAGCATCTCAAAGGGTATCGCGCCACCCGGCTAGGCAAGCGTCATCCCTCGCAGCCTGTCATCACGCAGGTAAACCCGCGTGGCGACACCAACTACTGGATCGGACCTGCCGGCGACGCACGCGATGCGAGCGAGGGCACGGATTTCCACGCCACGGGCGAAGGTTTCGTGTCGTTGACCCCTTTGCAGCTGGACCTGACACACCGCGGGCAGCTCGAGCAGATCAACCAGTGGCTCGCATAAGCCCTTGCGCGCGCAGTATCTGGCCGTCATGAGTACCGTCCCGCGTCGCCCAAAGTTTCCCCTGTCGCTGGACGCCGTGGTCGAGCGCAAGCCCGCACCGGCGCGTACCGCCGGCATGCCTGCCGTTGGCGGGACTCGCGGCGCGGCGATGGCCGCCAAGTCGCTCGCGGCCAAGGCGCCTGCCGCGCCGACGCCGGCCGCCAGCGCCGTGCAGGCTCGCGCCAGTGCGTCCACGGCGGGCGGGGGCGGGATGGCGTCCGAGCGGGCGCGCGGCGCGTTGGCGGCGCGGTTGCGCGCAGCGGGCATCCGCGACGAGCGTGTACTCGACGCAATTGCCACTATCCCTCGCCACCTGTTCGTCGAGCCTGGGCTGGCTTCGCAAGCGTATGAAGACGCGGCGTTGCCGATCGGCCACCAGCAGACCATCTCCAAGCCGTCGGTGGTGGCACGCATGATCGAACTGTTGCGCGATGGCCTCGCCGCCGACGAGCCGCTGGAGCGCGTGCTGGAGATCGGCACCGGCTGCGGCTACCAGGCGGCGGTACTGAGCCTGGTGGCGCGCGAAGTGTTTTCCATCGAGCGGATTCGTCCGCTCCACGAACAAGCCAAAGCGAACTTGCGGCCGTTGCGGGTGCCAAACCTGCGCCTGCACTATGGCGACGGCATGCTGGGCTTGCCGCAGGCGGCGCCGTTTTCGTCGATTATCCTGGCGGCGGCCGGCATGGAGGTGCCGCAGGCGTTGCTGGAGCAGCTGGCAGTCGGCGGGCGGCTGATCGCGCCTGTGGCGGTGGCGCCCCCCGCCGGCGGGCCGGGCCAGACCGTCACACAGCAGTTATTGTTGATCGAGCGGCGTAACCGGCATCGTTTTCACCGGACCGCGCTTGAAGCCGTTTTCTTTGTGCCATTAAAATCGGGCACTATCTGAGTCGAACTATGCACAATATCGTGAACACGGAACGTATCGCCCGCGCCGGGCAGCTCGCCACCGCCTCCCTGTTGCTGGCCCTGCTGGCGGCCTGCGCTTCCTCGCCCATGCCCGCGCCGGTGGTGGACCGCACCTCCGGCGCCGGTGTCGCTGGCGTCGTCCCGCTGGAGCCTGCGCCGCCTGGATACTATCGCGTCAAGCGAGGCGATACGCTTTATCGAATCGCGCTCGAGAACGGCCAGTCCTACCGCGATGTCGCGGCCTGGAATTCGCTCGCGAATGCGAATCAGATTGAGGTGGGTCAATTGTTGCGGGTGGTGCCGCCGGGTGCCGATGTGAATGCGGGCTCTGGCGTGGCCACCGTGCCGGTGGCGCCCGGCAGCGTGCAGGCGCAGCCGATCGACCAGGCTCGTCCGGTTCCCACCCCGATTCCGTCGACTGCCGCCGCTGGCGGGGCTTCCGCGCCCTCGGCGCCCGCGTCCGCCGCCGCCGCTGATGGCACAATCAAGCTGGCATGGCCGGTCACCGGCCAGTTGATCGGACGATTCGACGAAAAAGGCAACAAGGGCATCGATATTGCCGGCAAGAAGGGCGATGCGGTGCAGGCTGCCGACGATGGCCGTGTGATTCACGTTGGCCCCTTGCGCGGCTACGGGAATCTTGTCATCATCAAACACAACGATACATATCTCACTGCTTACGGCCACAACGACAAGGTGCTGGTGACGGAGCAGGCAACGGTCCGCAAGGGACAAAAGATTGCAGAGATGGGCAACAGTGACACCGATCGTGTGAAACTGCATTTCGAGGTACGCAAGAACGGGAAACCAGTCGATCCGATGCGGTATCTGCCGCCACAGTGAGGGTTCATGCCACGCCAGAAAACTGTCTCTACCGGAAGCACCAGCCGGACCCGGCGTTCCAAGCAGCCGGAGTTGCAGCAGTCCGCTGGCGTGGCGCGAGCCGACGCCGATTCCGAAGCCTATGAACAGGACCCGGCCGCCGACATGGTTCCACTGACCGATGAGCCCATCACCACGGGTACGGCGGTAGGATTGCGCGAGGCCGACCTGATGGTCGAGGAAGTCGAACGGCAGGCCCGCGACGAGGACGAGGAAGAGTCCGAGGACGAAGAGGAAACCGAGAATGGTACAGAGGCCGCCGCGCCCGACCATGATGATTTCCGAACCGTGCTGCATACCGAACTGGCAGCCGATACCGTCCAGCATTACCTGAACCGTATCAGCATCAAGCCGCTGCTGTCGGCCCCCGAGGAACTGCATTTTTCCACGCTGGCCAAGGGTGGCGACTTTTCGGCTCGCCAGGTCATGATCGAGCGCAACCTGCGGCTGGTGGTCAGCATTGCCAAGGGCTATCTCAATCGCGGCGTGCCGCTGCTGGACCTGATCGAGGAAGGCAATCTCGGCCTGATGCACGCGATCGAGAAATTCGATCCCTCGCGTGGATTCCGTTTTTCGACCTACGCCACCTGGTGGATCCGCCAGAGCATCGAGCGCGCCATCATGAACCAGGCGCGTACCGTACGCCTGCCGGTCCATGTCATCCGCGAGCTCAACCAGGTGCTGCGTGCCAAGCGTCATCTGGAAAAAGGCGGCACCGACGGCCGCGACGCCAGCCTGGAAGATATCGCCCATCTGCTTGGCAAGACGCCCGACGAAGTGCAGGACGTGCTCGCGCTCAACGAGCACACCACCTCGCTCGACACGCCTTTCGATCTCGATCCGGGCTCCAGCTTGCTCGATTTCCTCTCGGACGAGCACAACGCCGCGCCCGACCAGGAGGTCGCGCACCGGGAACTGGAAAACCTGATGAAACAGTGGCTGGCGCGCTTGTCGGAAAAACACCGCTACGTGGTGGAGCGCCGCTTCGGCCTTAATCATATCGAGCCGGCCACGCTGGAAGAACTTGCCGAGGAAATGGGACTGACACGCGAGCGCGTGCGCCAGATCCAGCAAGAGGCGCTGGTCAAGCTCAAACGCCATTTTGCATCGCAAGGCGTGCGCAAGGACGCTGTTCTATGACATCTGTGCTGGTTTTCGACATCGAGACGATTCCCGATGTCGATGGATTGCGTCGTCTGCACGACCATCCCGATTCCATGAGCGACGCCGAAGTCGCCGAACATGCCTTCGCGGCCCGCCGCGAGAAAAACGGCAGCGATTTCCTGCCGCACTACCTGCAGCGCATCGCTGCCATTTCCTGCGTGTTGCGCCGGAACCAGCGGGACGGCAGCCCGGTCTTCCATGTGGGCTCGCTGGGCACGATGGACGACGGCGAGGCGGTGCTGATCCAGAAGTTCTATGACCTGGTGGCGCGCTATTCGCCACAGATCGTGTCGTGGAACGGYGGCGGCTTCGACCTGCCCGTGCTCCACTACCGCGGGCTGGTCCACGGCATCGTGGCGCCGCGCTACTGGGAAATGGGCGAGGGCAGCGAGTCTGACAGCCGCGATTTCAAGTGGAATAACTACATCAGCCGCTACCACATGCGGCACCTCGACCTGATGGATCTGCTGGCGATGTACCAGCCGCGCGCCAGCGCACCGCTGGACGACCTGGCCAAGTTGTGCGGCTTTCCCGGAAAGATGGGCATGGATGGCAGCAAGGTCTGGCAGGCCTATCAGGATGGCCAGTTGGGCGCGATCCGCGACTACTGCGAGACTGATGTCGTCAATACCTATCTGATGTACTGCCGCTTCCAGTTGATGCGCGGCGGCCTGACGCCCCGGCAGTTCGATACCGAGATCGAATTCGTGCAGGAATCGCTTGCCGAGTTGCCCGGTTCGCAGTGGATCGAATACCTCCAGTCCTTCCGCGTCAAGCCGGTGCACGCTGGCGGCGATGACGACGAAGAACCGGAGATCTGACAGCGCCCCGCCTCCCTTTTATTCGTCCGCCAGGGACAGATAGATCGGCTGGTGGTCCGAGGCCTGCGTTTCGCTGTCCACCTCGCAGCACAGCACGCGCGACAGCAGGTCTTCCGTGAGGAAGACGAAGTCGCACGCAAATGGTGCTTCCGGCCACTGATCCTTGTCGTGCAACGCGCAGGTGGGCGCGTGGGGCTTGCCTGGATTGGCGTGCATCCAGGCGTCATGCCAACCGATGATGCCGGTCTCGTGAGAGCCATCGTACGGTGCCAGCATGCGCAGATAGGCAATGTCGTCCGGGACGCTGTTGAAGTCGCCGCACAATACGGCGGAGGCGGGGCGCGGCTCGGGTGTGAACGGGCCGGGGCCGGTTTCCGCCAGGCCGGGCTGGCTGGCGTGCTCGCACGCTTCGCRGTGCCATGCGCGCAGCGCGTCGGTCTGGGCAGCGCGCTGGTGCGTCGAGTAGTACTCGAGATGGGTGCAGATCACGCGCAAGCGTCGATCACCCGCCAGCACCGTAGCTTCCAGCGCGACGCGTGGCATCGAGGGCACGGTTGGATCGGCAGGCCAGGGCAGGGCGTGGTGGAACACTTCRCACAGGGGCAGGCGGGTGGCGATGAGGTTGCCGAACTGGCGCGGCGAACCATCCGCGGAGAAGCGGTCCACCCCCGGCGCGTACAGAATCCGGTAGCCGGGGAGCAGTGCCGCCAGTTCAGCCACCTGGTCTGGGCCAGGTCCGCCGCCGAGGTCGCCATAGCCCCGTGTCACTTCCTGCAGGCAGAGCACATCGGCATCCGCGATCGCGCGCAGAGTCCTGACCGTGCGGCCCAGGTCCACGCGCCCGTCGGCGCCACGACCCCACTGGATATTCCAGGAAATCAGTTCCATGTCGCCTCCCTGCTCGAATTCCGTTGCGCGCGGTGCCGGTGTTCGGTGCCGGCGGTGCCACGCGCATGCTGCATCCATGTTGCGCCTATCTTGCGCGCTTGTCCCATTGTTGTTACGTCGAAGCCGCCGCGCGGCCGCTCGAGGCAGCGTCTGGACTACAATCGCGCTTTTACAAAACAATACGTCAGGTCCCCCAGGTGTCCCAAGCCGTGACTCGTCCGCAAGCCCAATCGGCGCCCGAAGGTGGCGCTTCCGCCTCCCCGGCGGCTCCCGTTTCCGCTCAGCCCGCGCCCGCGGCGCAGCCCGTCGTACAGATCCACAGCCTCGATATGGAGGCGCGTGGCGTTGGCCGGCTGGTCAATGAAGACGGCACTCCCGGCAAGGTGATTTTCGTCGAAGGCGCGCTGCCGGGCGAAACCGTCAGCTACCGCAGCTTCAAGCGCAAGGCAAGTTACGAACAGGCGAATCTGGTCGAGATCAAGAAGTCTTCGTCGATGCGCGTGAATCCGGGCTGCCAGTACTTTGGTATCTGTGGTGGTTGTTCAATGCAGCACCTGGATGCACGCGCGCAGGTGGCCATCAAGCAACGCGTCCTGGAGGATGATCTCTGGCATCTGTCGAAACTGCGCCCGGACGTGGTGTTCCGCCCGATCGCGGGGCCCGACTGGGGCTACCGCTACCGGGCCCGCCTGACCGTGCGGTATGTGGCCAAAAAAGGCACGGCACTGGTCGGCTTCCATGAAAGGAAGAGCAGCTATGTGGCAGACATGACGCGCTGCGAAGTGCTGCCGCCGCACGTTTCGGCCCTGCTGGTGCCCCTGCGTGAACTGATCACGGGGCTGTCGATCCGTGACCGCATGCCGCAGGTCGAACTGGCTGTGGGCCAGGACGTGACCGTGCTGGTGCTGCGTATCCTGGAGCCGCTTACCGAGGCTGACGAGGTGTTGCTGCGCGGCTTCGCGGACCGGCACGGCGTGCAGTTCTGGCTGCAGCCCAAGGGGCCGGACACGGTGGTGCCGTTCTACCCGCTTGACCGCGAACTGGCCTATACGCTGCCGGAATTCAATATCCGGATGCCGTTCAAGCCGACCGATTTTACCCAGGTCAACCATCAGATCAATCGCGCGCTGATCGGCCGGGCGTTGCGCTTGCTGGACGCCCAGCCGGATGACCGGCTGCTCGACCTGTTCTGCGGCATCGGTAACTTCACGCTGCCGCTGGCGACGCGCGGCCGTTCGGTGATGGGCATCGAGGGCAGCGAGGTCCTGACCAGGCGGGCGCTTGCCAATGCGGCTGTCAACGGGCTGGACCACAAGACCGAGTTCGCCTGCCGCAACCTGTTCGAGGTGGGCGCCGAGGACATCGCCGCGCTCGGCCGCTTCGACCGCTGGCTGATCGATCCGCCGCGCGAAGGCGCGCTGGCGGTAAGCAGGGCGCTGGGCGAACTGGCCCAGGCTGGCAGCGATGTGCTGCCCAAGCGCATTGTCTATGTGTCCTGCAACCCGGCCACGCTGGCGCGGGACGCCGGCTTGCTGGTGCACGAGGCCGGCTACCGCCTGTCGGGCGCGGGGGTGGTCAATATGTTCCCGCACACATCGCACGTCGAGTCGATCGCGGTGTTCGATCGGGGCTGATGACCGGCGCCGGCGGGCGGACGAGGCAAAAAGAAAAAGGCCAGCGCCCAGGCGCTGGCCTTTCTTGTTCCGGAGCAGGGCGGCGCGCGAGGCCGCCCGCCTCAGTCGCGGTTGCCGCCGAAAATGCCGAGGAGTGCCAGCAAGTTGGCGAAGACGTTGTACACGTCCAGATAAATTGCCAGCGTTGCCGTGATGTAGTTGGTCTCGCCGCCGTTCAGCACGCGCTGCACGTCGAAGAGGATATAGGCCGAGAAGATGCCGATGGCGATCACCGAAACCGTGATCATCAGGGACGGCAACTGCAGCCAGATATTGGCGACGCTGGCCAGGATCAGCAGGATCACCCCGACGAACAGGAATTTGCTCAGCCCGGAGAAATCGCGCTTGCTGACGGTGGCGATGGTGGCCATGGCGCCGAATACCGCCGCTGTGCCACCGAAGGCATACATGATCAATGCCGGACCGTTCGAGAACTGCAGCACCGACCCAATCAGGCGCGACAGCATCAGGCCCATGAAGAAGGTAAAGGCCAGCAGCAGGACCACGCCCATGCTGCTGTTCTTGGTCTTCTCGATGGCGTAGAAGAAGCCGAACGCGATACCCAGGAACAGGATCAGCGACAGGCCGGGGCTGCCTTTCATCAGGCTGAAGCCGGTTGTGACGCCGATCCAGGCACCGAGTACGGTGGGGATCATCGAAATGGCGAGCAACCAGTAAGTGTTGCGCATGACCCGATTGCGCACCGCAACGTCGCTCGTTGCGGTGCCGCTGCCGAAACTGTATGTGTTCAGCTTGTTATCCATGGTGACTCCTGTCTCAAAACGGTGAGGCGCCGGGGTAACCCAGCGGGCACAACGCAAATGTGGCATCGCGGAGGGGGAATTGCAAGGGGCGGGGAACCCATTCGCCACTTTTATGCAGAATCCGCGTTGCCAGTGATCGTTTGATCGCCATGCGCCTTGTGCGTTCCCTGTACATGCGCTCAATTTAATGTGATCTTTGCACTGCTTTGCGGCGCAAGCTCCATCAGTCCCGGCATTCGGTGACGGGCGACTATGGGCATTCTCGAAACCATAACTGTCTCGTGCTAGAATTGCACGTTTATTCCAGTTGTAACCCCTTCATTTTTCGGAGTTTTTATGGCGATCGAACGCACCCTGTCGATTATCAAGCCGGATGCCGTGGCAAAGAATGTCATTGGCCAGATTTACGCGCGTTTCGAGGCCGCCGGCCTGAAGGTCGTGGCTGCCAAGATGGTTCACCTGTCGCGCGGCGAAGCCGAGCAGTTCTACGCAGTGCACGCAGCCCGCCCGTTCTTCAAGGACCTGGTGGACTTCATGGTTTCCGGCCCGGTGATGATCCAGGCCCTGGAAGGCGAAAGCGCCATCCTGAAGAACCGCGACCTGATGGGCGCGACCGACCCGAAGAAGGCTGAAGCCGGTACCATCCGCGCCGATTTCGCCGACAGCATCGACGCCAACGCCGTGCACGGCTCGGACGCAGCGGAAACCGCTGCCGTCGAGATTGCTTTCTTCTTCCCCGGCATGAACGTTTACAGCCGCTGATTGTCTGGCATATTGCCCAAGACTAGACTGATATTGAAGTCGATACTGYCGTCATGAACACTCTCGTCAACCTGCTCGATCTGGATGCGGACGCGCTCACCGCTTATTGCGGGGAGCTCGGCGAGAAGCCGTTTCGTGCGCGGCAGTTGCAGCGCTGGATTCACCAGTTCGGCGCCAGCCGTTTCGATGCCATGTCGGATCTCGCCAAGTCGCTGCGCGAAAAGCTCGCCACGCGGGCCGAGATCCGCTCGCCCGCCGTTATCACCGACAACCTGTCGGCCGACGGCACGCGCAAGTGGCTGCTCGACGTTGGCGCTGGCGATGCGGTGGAGACGGTGTACATCCCTGAGGAGACGCGCGGCACGCTGTGCGTGTCTTCCCAGGCGGGGTGCGCCGTCAATTGCCGCTTTTGTTCCACCGGCAAGCAGGGCTTCTCGCGCAATCTGTCCACTGGCGAGATCATCGGCCAGCTATGGATGGCCGAGTTCGCCATGCGTGCCCAGCTGGGCCGTGGCCCCAAGGACGACCGCGTCATCTCCAATGTGGTGATGATGGGCATGGGCGAGCCGCTGCTCAACTACGATCAGGTGGTGCCGGCCATGCGCCTCATGCTGGACGACAACGCCTATGGGCTGTCGCGCCGGCGCGTGACGCTGTCCACTTCCGGCGTGGTGCCGATGATGGACCGCCTGGCCAAGGATTTGCCCGTGGCGCTGGCAGTTTCGCTGCACGCGTCCAACGACCCGCTGCGCGACATGCTGGTGCCGCTCAACAAGAAGTATCCGCTGGCCGAATTGATGGCGGCTTGCCGTCGCTATCTCGAATTCGCCCCGCGCGATTTCATCACTTTCGAATATTGCATGCTGGATGGCGTCAACGACGGTGTCGAGCATGCCCGGGAACTGTTGAAGCTGGTGGCCGACGTGCCATGCAAATTCAACCTGATCCCGTTCAACCCCTTCCCGGAGTCGGGCCTCAAGCGCTCGAACAACGAGCAGATCCGTCGCTTCGCCCAGGTCTTGATGGACGCCGGCATTGTCACCACCATCCGCAAGACGCGCGGCGACGATATCGATGCCGCCTGCGGCCAGCTGGCTGGCGAGGTCAAGGACCGCACCCGCCTGGCGCAGCGCGGCAAGTTCGGCAAGATCACGCCGATCGTGGCTGCTCCCAGCCAGCCGCAAGAGGCGCGCCCTGCATGACGCGTCTGATAGTCGCGGTCCTGATGGGGCTGGTGCTGCTGTCTGCCTGCCAGCTGCCGCCGCCGGCCAAGCCGGAACTGCAGACGGCATCCGACCAGACCGATGTTAGCCGCCGCGCCACGATCCGCCTCCAGCTGGCAACCAGCTACCTGGAGGCCGGCCAGTACGGCGTTGCACTGGACGAAGCGAAACAGGCCATCGCGATCGATCCGACCCTGGTCGATGCGTACCATATCCGCGCGCTGGTCTATATGAATATGAACGAGCGCGTGCTGGCCGAGGAGAGCTTTCGCACCGCGCTGTCGATGCGCGCCGACGATGGCGACGTACTGAACAACTATGGCTGGTTCCTGTGCATGAACGGGCGCTATGCCGAGGGCGTGCCCTACCTGGAGCGCGCGGTGTCCGCTCCGTCGGCGAGCGGGCCGGGCAAGGCCCTGACCAGCCTCGGCACCTGCCAGTTGCGCAATGGCAAGGATGAGGCGGCCGAGAAGAGCCTGTTTGGCGCGCTGCGATTCGATCGCGGCAACCCGGTGGCGAACAGCAACCTGGCGCTGCTGTATTACCAGCGCGGGGACTACCAGCGAGCCCAGCAGTATGTCGGGCGCGTCAACAGCAGCAATTTCGTCAGCGCGCAATCCCTCTGGCTGGGTGCGCGCATTGCCCGCCGTCAGGGCGACGTCGCGGCGCAGAATGCCCTGGTGGCACAGTTGCGCAGCCGTTTCCCCGATTCGCGTGAGTTGACCGCATACGAACAAGGAGCATGGGATGAGTGAGCACGAGCGCGCCGAGGGCCAGACTGCAGCGACGGGACACGTGGGCGGCACCGCCGCCGACGCCGGGCGCGAGGCGGTGGCGCGCGAGATCGGTGATCGCCTGGCGCAAGCGCGCCAGGATCAGCGTTTCTCGCTGGAAGATGTCAGTGCGAGGCTGAAAGTCGCCGCRCACAAGCTGGCGGCGATTGAGCAGGGCGACGTCGCGGCGTTGCCCGACGTGACCTTTGCCAAAGGCGTGATGCGTGCCTATGCGCGAATGCTCCAGGTCGACATCGATGCCCTGCTGGCGCGCTTTCACGCGCAGGCCGTGCCGGTGGTGGAAATCGGCATGCGCCGCGAAGGCGGCC
>NZ_JBFTLX010000146.1:0-17027 GCF_056396665.1 Cupriavidus sp. 05T313
ACCTCAATGGACCCCTTGCCGTTCAATTGGGCGATTTTTCCGTTGCCGATATAGACGCCGGAGTGTTCCATGTATCCAAGGAAAAGGTCGCAATAAACGATGCTTCCCAGTTCCGGCATGTCGACGGTATCTCTGATGTAGTTGTCGATAATGTGCTCGGCAACTTCAAATCTACGAAGGCCTTTCCATAAATACGAGATCATTTTCTAATTTTGTGGGGTGGTTGCATTGGATGCTACTTAAGGGCGGCCAGAGAGGAATCCTTCTTCGGTGGGGTCAAGTTTTCTTTCGTTATGCCGTGTGGCCCGCCTCGTGCGGGCATTTTCATTTCCGGGGTTACAAATGTCTGAACCAATCAGCGGCAGCGCCGCAGCAGGGGCCGCGGGCGCGGCTGCATTCAAAGCAATCGGCGGCACCGCCGGCGTGGCGGCCGGCGCAAGCGGTCTGGCGGCAATCGTGGTGATGATCATGATGCGGCCGCGCAGCACAGCGGAATGGGCTGTCGCGCTGATCTCGACGGTGGTATCGAGCGTCGGTGGCGGGGCGGCGGTGGTGCAGCACTACTCCCTGCAGATCTGGACGCAGGACTACATCGGGCTGGTGGCGCTGTTCGGCCTGGTGTTCGCCTGCGGGCTGCCTGGCTGGGCGGTGGTCCGCTGGCTCTTCAACTTCATTGAGCGGCGTCGCGACAAGGATCTGGCCGAGGTTGCTGAGGACGTGCGCGATGCAGTAACTGGGGGCAATCATGGCTGATATGGACACCCCGAACATCCGGCCATTCCTGGACACCATCGCGGTGTCCGAGCTGGGCCGTGCGCTGCTGGCGAAGTCCGACAACGGGTACAACGTGCTGGTCGGCAGCAAGCCGGCGGCGCCAATCCTGTTTCACAGCTACGCCGACCACCCGCGGCGGCTGATTCAGATCCGGCCCGGCCTGTCCTCGACGGCCGCTGGCCGCTACCAGCTGTTGGCGCGCTACTACAACCCGTACCGGCAGCTGCTCGGCCTGGCCGACTTCAGCCCAGCGTCGCAGGACCGCATCGCCGTGCAGCAGATCCGCGAGCGCCTGGCGCTGCCGCTGCTCGCCGCCGGCCGGTTCGACGAGGCTGTCTCCCGGGTGCGGAACATCTGGGCGAGCCTGCCGGGCGCCGGCTATGGCCAGAACGAACACTCGCTGGACTATCTGCGGGGCGTGTACCTGAAGGCGGGAGGCCTGCTGGCATGAGCGCGCTATCGAAAGTCCTGCGGCAGCCGGCGGCCGGCTGCCTTTCCTTCTGGTGCCCAGGCTGCGGCCAGTCTCACCAGATCCAGCATGGTGACGGGCCGGGCCCGCGCTGGGGCTGGAACGGCGACGTGGAGCGGCCGATATTCACCCCCAGCGTGCTCGTGACGGGCACGGATTTCACCGAGGCAGGCGAGGCCGAGTACGAGCAATGGATGGCGGCCGGGTGTCCGCCGCTCGACGGGCGCCGGTTCGACAGTCGCGCGATCGTCTGCCATTCGTTCGTTGGCTGCAGCGGAGCGCAGCCCGGCGAGATCATCTTCCTGGGCGACTGCACGCACGTGCTGGCGGGCCAGACCGTGCCGCTGGCCGAGTTTCCGGAGGGATGGGGATGCTGATGCCGACGATTCCATGGCGCTCCTGTGGCGTGGCCGCGCTGCTCGGCGCCGTGCTCGCGGTGGTGCTGGCTTACCTGCTGTATTTCGCGCCGCGCGCGGAGGCTGCCAGCCAGGCGCTGCAGGCGGCCACCGAGCGCGCCGGCCGCGTGCAGGATGCCAACGAGAGGTGCGCCGCCGACGTGGATAAGGCCAACGGCGCCGTCGCGGCGCTGAAGGCGGCGGCTGCGGCGCGCGCTGGGCAGCTTGCGGAGGCGCTGGCCCAGGCCGCGGGCCGCGCAGCGGCGGCGGAGGGCAAGGCCGCCGACCTGGCGCGGCGCCCGCCGGCCAGACCGGCCGACCTATGCGGCTCGCTGGACGAGTTGCTGACCGAGGCGATCAAAGAACGGAGGGCCGGGCGATGAAGAGCTTCTTGGTGCTGGGGGCGTTGCTGGCGGGCTGCGCCGGCGCTCCGCAGGTGATCACGCAGACGAAGACGATGGAGGTGCCGGTGGCGGTGCCGTGCAAGGTGCAGCCGGTCGCGCGGCCAGCATGGGCGCTCGATCAGATCGATCCTGCGGCGGACGTGTTCACGAAGGGGCGGGCGGCGCTAGTGGAGGTGCGTCAGCGTGCGGCTTACGAGATCCGACTGGAGGCGGCGGTGGCCGCGTGCCAGTAGTAGCTATCCCCAGTTGTTTCGTGGATTGCGGCCGCACGTATCGCGCTTGCGAACGCGGCCATCGAGGCCATGGATCAGCAATTCGACCTGCTCGCGGCTGGCCTTCTCCTTGCCAGCGTCGATGGCTTCCTGCTCTGTATCGTAAAAGACCACGCTTTGCTCTGTGCTTTCCACGTCAACTGCCCAACGCTTTCCAGTCGCGGGCATCACATGAATGTCTCCTTTCATCGTCGTCTCCTACAGCGGTTTATCCCCAACTTCTAGACTGACGGCGAGATGCCGGCTATCAGGTAGCGTCCGACAGCACGAAGCAAGGAGGGAGGGCGCAAGGTGGCCGGCATCACGGTAGCGGGCAATGCACCTCAATGCATCGAAGTGGACTGGACGTTCATGGACTCGAGCTCGCTAGGATGCTCATCGATTCCATGAATCAGGAGGCAAGCATCTTCTTGCATAGCTATGAGGACGCCAGCAGAGATGGCTGCGCCTCGTGACGGGTATTTGACACGCTGACTTTCGGGGGCATCGGTTTCCACGGCCCAACGACCGTCTTCGCCAACCAACACCAGGACGGTTGTGATCGACATGTTCACATCCTACAGAGTGGACATATTTCTCTTCTAGGAAAGTTCGCGCGACAAAGATATCAGCGCTCGTCTGATTTTCGCGAATCGCGAAAGCATAAGGCCGCATACGGCACGAAGAAAAACGCCCCGCCGATAGAGCGAGCGGCGAGGCGCAAACAGGCAGGCTCATGTTGGACCTGCCCGCTGGGGTAGTACTTCAATGCTTCATGTCGCTACTAAAGCGGATTTGGCCGTCCTTGCCATGCACCAGCAACTCAACTTTTTCGCGCTCGGCAAGCGCGGTCCCAGCTTTGATCGCATCTTCCATGGTGTCGTAGTGGAATCGCGCGCGCGCGGCACCATCCTGCCTGACATCCCAGCCCTTGCCATGAGGTATGACGTGGAAGTTGCCCTTGTATGTCATGGCGATCTCCTAAAGTCAGGCTTGCCTCAAGCCGCCAAGGCGAGTGCTGGACGTATCAACCGCCCCTTGCCGCTCCTTTCCTCTAACATGAGATCGACACCCTTGCGGGCTGCTAGGGCACTTCCGACGCTCAACGCCTCGTCTAGACTTTCGAACTCGAGGATTGCGGTGGTTGCGCCACAGACCTTTAGAACCCAACTGGCATTTACGGCACAAACCGTGATGTCGCTTGGCATCTCAGAATCTCCTGGAAAGAGATGCCTTAAGGCTAGGAGGGGTCGCGAGAAACTGCCATCGGACACCGTCCTACCTATTAGTCGGCACCTGAGCAGCCCCAGCAGACTCTCTTCACACACAATGGTCTTGATGATAAGTGCGCGGTGCATGATGAGTTGCTTGAGGCAATCGCGCATGTCGCCCGGTACTGATCGGTGTAGCTGTCGTCGCTGCCTGGTTCTATTTCAAGCAATCCACCAAGGTTGAACAGGCTGCCCAGCCTGTTCAACCCGTGATTGAAGCGAAAGCACCTACTGCTGTGTCGCCGGTCTTTCAATGCAAGGGGAAGCAGCACTGTAGCCAAATGACTTCGTGCGAGGAGGCCCGTTTCTACCTGCGCAGTTGCCCTGGCGTGAAGATTGACGGCGACGGAGACGGGATCCCCTGCGAAGTGCCACCACTGCAGTGTTCGTAGATGGCGGTGGCGCAGTGCGCGACGTATTAGATCCGGCTGGAGGCTGCCGTGGCCGCTTGTCGGTTAGCGCGCGGTGGAGCAGGGGAGGCGGCTGGCGAATCTGGAGAACGAGTTGAGGTAAAGCGTAGGTGCCCTGATGCGCTGATGCGCTGATGCGCTGGTGGTCGGCAGCACCTTAGAGGGAGAAAGGGGTGTAGGCGCAGGGAGATGGCGCCTACACCTCGGAATAGCAACAAGGGGGTCCAATCTGTTGCCGTAGTTAATGATAATGCGTCGCATCAACAACAAATACCCCACTAGCGATGGGCGCGACGGAGGGCACCGGCGTACGGACCTGGCGGACGAGGTGCGGGCGCGCTGGCGGTAAGAAAAAAGCACCCGCGGCCAGGAGGAAGCGGGTGCTGAAAGGAATGCGGGGCAATCGCGTTTGCCCTGAGTCAATCTAGTGGAGTTAGGTCCGATAGAACATAACTCTCTTGGCGGGATTGGCAGGGCTACTCGGCAGCCTTTGCTCGCGGCGCGCGCGGCGCCGCCTCGGCATCCATCAGCTCGGGCGGGTAGGGCCGCATGAAGCTGCGCGCCCGGTCTGGATCCCGACAGGTTAGCCAGTCGTCCCATTCCGCCCGCGGCACGATCACGATCATCCGTTTTTCCTTGCCCGGCGCATGGAAGCGGTTCATCACCGGGTGCTTGTCGGAGTTGATGGTCAGCATCGTGAAGCTGAAGACCTCGGCGCCGGCCTCGCCCGGCCAGGCGCGCCACAGGCCCGCGATGGCAAACTCGGGCTCGTCCTTCAGCCAGATCCGCCACCGGACCGACTTGGGCCCGGATTCGTAGTTCGGCTCGTAGAAGCTGGTTGCCGGCACCAGGCAGAGCTGGCCTTTCTTCCAGGGCCCTGAGAACGAACGCTTCTCGCCGACCGTCTCTGATCGCGCATTGGTGGTGTCGAACTTGGCCACGCCCGGCGGGATCCGGCTCTTGGGCACCATGCCGAAGGTCCCAACCAACGCCTGGCGCGCGCCGCCGTTGCTGACGATGATCGGTGCGGCATAGTCCGGCCAAGTCTCAGGCGGGTAGTCCAGAGGAGGCGGCTCGACGCCGTAGACGTCGCGCAGCAGTTGGCGCTGGACTGGGGCGTAGTTGTTGCACATGACATCTCCAGTGTTCGTGGTCGCTGCCTATCTCAACACCTCGTACTCCCAGCCGTGGTAGCTGTAGAGATACTCCCCACTGCCATCTCGGTCCGTTAGCTTTGCCAAAAGCCGGAATTTTGTGCCAACGGGATAGTCCTTTCCAAGCCTTCGTGCGCATTCGACGCTCATCGTTTGCGGATATTTCTCGCCGGCCACAGGCCTGAAGTGAATCTTCCCGCGGCGGCCAGAAAGATCAGTCGGGTAGTAGCTCTCCACGATGACGAACTCGTATGAATTGTCCTGCGCCATCTTCTCCTCTCCTTTTGGGTTAGTCCCTCCGGTTTTTCTTGCGAGTGTAGACGCTTTGCATCGGCGGCCCGAAGAACTCCCGCTCCCAGGCCTCCCGCTCTTCGATGCACGGCTCGCCCCGAATTTCGGCCCGGAAAGTCTCCAAGATCTGCATGTGCGACGTGTGGCAGCCTCCGCCGTACGCCCGCTGCAACTGGTTGGCCCGCAGCAGCAGGACCTGCAGGCGGTGGATGTCCCACAGCAGGTCCCGGACCTCGGGGCAGGGGTTGCGCATATATATAGCGCGCAACTCGCCGGCCGTGCGCTTCGGGTACTGGTAACGGCCATCCGGGCCGATGGGGAAGCTGGGCGCCATGGCGATTACTTCGCCGCCGGCTGTAGCACGCGCATCGCCTTTTCGGCCACTCGCCGGTGCTTATCCCGTGCCTCCGCCCAGCTTGCTGACGTGAAAATCTTGTCGACACTGGGAGCAATGAGGTGCGTCAGGAAGACCGGGGTGTCCCACGGGCAGAAGCACGTCCAGACGCGGGCATTCTGATCTGGCAGATCGGTGCGCAGCACGAATCGTTTGAACCAGCCCGTCAGGAAGTCGAGATGAACCTGCCGCTCTAGTTCCTCCACCGGCTTGCCGGAAGGGTCGAGGATGTAGGATCGCGTGCGGAAGGGGTCGCCATAAAGATCTGGTGTGCCGCCGCGCACGGCGTGACGCAGCGCACGGATCCAGTTCTCGGGGGTATCGGGTGGCATGGCGGTGCGCGGTACGGATATTCAGCGCCGGGGGAACCGCGCGCGTAGGGGCGGCTTGACCACCGGTCGGGAAACCTTGATCCGGTGGTGCTGGCCGTCCTGCTCGAAAGACRGGTAGTCGGCCGTCCACACCATCTTCTCTATGTGGCGGGTCTCGATGCCATGCACGGTCACCGCGTTGGCCGTCACCGTAACGTTCTCGCAGTCCRGGCGCAGCTCGGCCGTGTCACCGGGAAGGAAGTGGGATTCGAGGAAGATGGAGGCAGGACGGAAGGTGGTCATGGCTTAGTGCTTCCCGCGAACAACGGGCTTGACCACGAAATCGGGCGCGTTAAATTCGATGCGCGGAATCTCGCCTTCGGCTTGCAGACGACGCACGTCGACATGGACATGGGCGGCTATGTGGCCGTGCATGGCCTTACCAAAGGCAAGGCCGCCAATATGGTACGAGCCGCAGGAGGGGCAGACATACGAATAGCCGTCGTGTGAGCGGAGGGGCGCTCGCTCGGCAGGTGATTTGCATAGCGGACAGTCGGCAGATTCGTGGGTCATGGCGGTCTCCTGTGTGGAAATACTGTACATCCATACAGTATAGCGCCATCCAAGATCTGGGGCGGCATCGACGCGCAACCCGCATGCAGCCGTGCCTATTTCTTGTGCTCCGTCTTGGATGAAAACATCACAACATGAGGTGTAGCAAGGCGTAGCGGGTATTTTCCGACCTGCATGGGGTGCAGGTGGTCGGAGGTTCAAATCCTCTCGCCCCGACCAAATTAGAGCCCACGTAATCAATCGATTACGTGGGCTTTTCTCATTTCTGTTTCTGTATCAGCGCGGTCGCCAATGATGTTGGCGAACTCTTATATCCGCCTGCCATAACTTGGCTCTGGGTACGCATACCCAGAATCGGGCATGCGCCAAGTGAGCCCGTCTTGCAGCGCAAACAGGTTTGTCGGGAAGTGCTGGCCGCTTCTACAATCAACCCATCGACGGCGCGGCATACATGTCTTGCCGGGCAGGAGTTCGCGGCCCACGGCGCCGGGCAGCAGACCTCACCGGATGCCGCTTGTGCTGACTTTTGCGAATGACAGGAGTGCATGATGGCCAAACGCGAGCGCGCCGCCCGCGCCTTGCAGGACGAGGTAAGCCGGCGCATCCAGCGCATCGATGACATCATTGAGGACGGCGCAAAGATCCGGGTGCCTGTGCCGCAAGCGCATGCACGCGATGCGAGAGGGCGTAACTGGGATATGAAGGTCTTCGGCAACGCCGCAGGCTACGAACGGAGTATCCGGGCCGTGGTGGACAAGGCACGCGACGAATTCGACCTGAACGAGGTGCCGGGCCAGCAAAGCGCTGATCCCTTCGGCACTCCCTCTTCGCCGGAGTAAGGGCTTCGTTGGAGTAACGACATGCAGGCTTGCGATCCCTGCCACCTTCTCGTTGGCGCACCGGCCACGGTGCAGCCGCATGAGAATCTGGCTGCATCCGGTGCGGGCGCGCTTGGCTTGGACATCAATTCACGTTGGGTGGACCGGCCATGGCGCTGCACGGTCTGCGGCGCCTGGATGTTCCAGAATGCTGCCCACGGCGAGCCGCCCAACGTCTGGCGCATGGGGCGCCGCCCGCAGGATCGCCCCCAGGACCGGACTTAGACCCGGCGGCGGGTTCGCGCCGCCGCTCTCCCTGGCCGGGCGCTGCGCTGCGGCATGCTACGATGGCCGCAAAGGGAGACGCTACTCATGAATGAATCCAGAACGCAGAACTACCGAGGCTACGTGATTTTGATCTCGGTGCAGCAGCAGGAGCGGGGGTGCCTGGTGAACGCCTCGATCGTCCAGGAGGCCAAGGGGGCGGTGCGCAATCCTTCGCCCTTGCAATCCTGGGAGGGGCATGAGCAGGGCGAACTGCTGGAAGTGGCCGATCGGGCTCAGGCGCGCGCATGCCGGCTGATCGACGCGACCGTGGACCACGTAGCTTATGCCGCGGGTTGATTGATCGTCGTGCCTGTGCCCGCTGGCACGATCGGTTGCTGGTTTGTCTTGCGCCGGATGCGCCAGCCGGAGCATTGTTCGTATTCGGCAGAAGTTTTGAGGGTGGGCCTACATGGCGCGGTCTGGCGGTCGTTAATCCCGATATGAAATCATTCGATGCTTGCGAAGACGGCGCGGCCAATGCCGATGTCATGGGCTGGGGGTCTTCGCCCCCCCACGTATTGGCCGCCGTGCTCAATACTGCCCTGGCAGCAGAAGATCTGGACGGCTTCGCCGCGCTGTTGTCGGATATGGCGCGCGATCGCGGCTTCAAGGGCGCGCGTGGCTCGCACCAGTCCATCTACGATATGCCCTACGCCAGCCTGCTGCCGCGCCAGCAGCATCTGCTGGCCGATGCCTTTGAGTTGCTGATTCGCCTGGGCCTGGAGCTGCAGCCCCGCAGGCCGCGCGTGCTGGGCGATATCCGGGGCGGGCTCCTGGCGCACGGCAATCACGAGATTCCCTCCGACTAACGGGCACGCGGACCGGCTGGCAGGGCGGGCGTGCTGCGTGCTAGCATCTCGCGAAAACGGGGCGTTGACGCAGCAATCGACCGTCACAGCGGACAGCCATGGTCAATGGCATGCAGGTCCATCTGTGGCGCAACGCGGCCTTCAGTCCTGAACAACCAGATCGCCGCACTGATGGCGACGTGTCGCCCGGTCCGATGCCGATCCCGACCGGGCGATGATGCCGACACGGCCCGCGCGCGCACGGCCGTGGCGTTCGAGGGGAGCGATCGCGTGTTGTGGAGGTATGTTATGGACGAAGACGAACCTTTCGGGGTTGTGTTCGAGGATTTTCGCGTCATCTGGGTGGCCGAGCGTTTGCAGGACGGCACATGGACCGCGCGCTATTGCTGGAGCCCCGGCACCTCCGAGGCCTCCGGCAACGCACTCCGGGCCGCGGTGCTCGGCGGCAAGTCAAAGCGGCTGCTGGGGGACTTCAAGACCGAAGAAGAGACCGTCGACGCCATTAAGGCGGCGGTGTTGCTTGAGGCGAAATGGGGGCGGTGAAGCTAGGGCCTGGAGAGTTCAGGCAGCACGATGCTGCTCCATTTCCAGGTCCATAGGCCTTCTCGCTTCAGGCCGATGACAACGCGTTCGCCGTTGTCCTTGGTGGCGGAGGCTTCGACGCTGCCCCAGCCACGATAAGACAGGCCGTATTTGAGCGCATCCCTTGCGGCCTCCTGCTTTGCCTGTCCGGCCGGCTCGCTATTAATGCCCGGCGGGGCGGGAGGTGCGGGCTTCGGCTGCGCCTGCGTGCCGGGCTTCTCGCCGGCCATCAGCGCCATGACGCCGGCGGGCGACACCATGGTGTCGATCATGGTGTTGATGACCGCCAGGCCGATCGCTTGCCCGATACCGGCAAAGGGCATGTTCTGCAATCCGGTCCCGCCAAGCTTCTGCTGCAGGGACAAGTTCAGCTGTGCCTTCAGGCTTTCGCGCAGGGCGGGATAGTCGACATAGCGGGAGAACTTGTCGGCATCCCGCGCTTCGATGGCGGAGCGCATCTGGTAGAGCGCCCAGTACGGGCTGGCGTAGCTGCTGGCAGCGACGGCGATCACCGCCGCGATGGCGGCTTTGGCAGGTTTGTTCATCGGGTTCCCGGTTGGAGCGCATGCAACGGTACAGCGAGGCTGTACCGTTGCTGGCTGACATTCCGCCATTGTCTCCAATCGGCAGCGTCTGCGTCTACCCGCCCGGCTGGCTGCGCTCCAGCAAGCCGATTTCCCGCACGGCTACCGACAGCATCGACAAGCCGGCAGCGCCCGTTGCACGCTGGTCTGCCAGCATGCGCGAGAAGCGCTCGATCTGCGCCTGCCGGCCACCTCGCCATGCCTCGATGAGCTGGGCCGGGGTGTCCAGTTCCTGCGGTTGCGCCAGCACGCTTACCGTCAGCGCGCGCTTGAGGCGGCCGAGATCTTCCAGTGTCGTGGTGCGTGCCAGCAGGTCCCAGTGGCTCTCGGCAGGCAGTGCCAGCGCGCGTTCGCGCAGCCAGCCGAAGCTGAACTCCGTGTCGAGCGCGAAATACACACCTGCCACCAGCGCCAGGCTACGCTGCGTGGCGCCGGCTACCTCGGCAATATCCAGCGCGGCAGCGGAGATTTCTCCCGCAGCCACGCACAGGGCCAGGCCATCGCCCACGCCGGACTGGCTCAGCGCCTGCCGCCGCTCGGCCAGCGCCGTGGCCTCGGGGCCGGCCAGGAGCGCGGGCAATTGCGGCGTGAGCCATGCCGCGGCCTCCGCGTAGCGTGCGCTGTGGCTGTCTGCCGGTCCGCCTGCCTGAGGATGCCGCAGGAACCAGAGGCTGGCGTGCTCCAGCAGCCGCCCCACAGCGACGAACATTTGCGCCTGTACCGCGTCGTCGACACGGTTGTCCAGCGCGTCGATGTCCGCCCAGAGTGGCTCCAGGCGGAACACGTCGCGCGCGATCAGACAGGCGCGCACGATGTCGGCGGGACGCGCATCGGTCTCTTCCAGCATGCGATGGACAAAGGTGGCACCGACACGGTTGACCAGTGTATTGGTCAGGTGCGTGGAAAGGATCTCGCGGCGCAGCGGGTGGCGCAGCATGGTGTCGGCATGCCGCTCGCGCAGCGGCTGCGGGAAGTAGGCGGGCAACAGGCCGGCCACCAGCGGGTCCTCGGGCAAGTTCGAGGCAAGCAATTCGTCATACAGCCACATCTTGCTGTAGGCCAGCAGCACCGCCCGCTCGGGCGAGGTCAGTCCCAGTCCGGCGGCCTTGCGTTCCGCCAGTTCGTCCTCCGTTGGCAGGAATTCCAGCGCGCGCTTGAGGCGGCCTGCGCGCTCCAGCCAGCGGATCAGCCTGCCTTCCGCATCGATCAGCGAGGCGGCGTTGCGGCCCGCCACGGACAGCGCCTGGGTCTGGTAGTAGTTGTCTTCCAACACCAGCAGGCCGACCTCGTCCGTCATTTCCGCCAGCAGCTTGTTGCGCTGCTTTTCGGTCATCTCGCCATCCGCCACCGCCAGCCCGAGCAGGATCTTGATATTGACCTCGTGATCCGAGCAATCCA
This sequence comes from Cupriavidus sp. 05T313, assembly GCF_056396665.1. Classification (NCBI taxonomy): domain Bacteria; kingdom Pseudomonadati; phylum Pseudomonadota; class Betaproteobacteria; order Burkholderiales; family Burkholderiaceae; genus Cupriavidus; species Cupriavidus sp. 05T313. The sequence continues at coordinate 11,216 of NZ_JBFTLX010000146.1, forward strand.
CGCCGGCGGAATTGTCGATGGCATCGGTATTGATGCGTCCGCCATTGAGCGCGAATTCGATGCGGCCAAGTTGCGTGAAGCCAAGGTTGCCGCCTTCGCCGACTACCTTGCAGCGCAGCTCGGCGCCGTTGACGCGGACCGCGTCGTTGCTGYGGTCGCCCACTTGCAGGTGGCTCTCGTGGCTGGATTTGACGTACGTGCCGATGCCGCCGTTATAGAGCAGGTCGACCGGAGCCAGCAGGATGGCGTGGACCAGTTCGGCGGGCGACACCGTAGTGGCTGTGATGCCAAGGCAGGCTTGCACCTCGGGTGTGATGGCGATGGTCTTGGCGGTGCGTGGAAACACGCCGCCGCCGGCCGAGACCAGGCTCATGTCGTAGTCGGCCCAGCTGGAACGCGGCAGCTCGAAGATGCGCTGGCGTTCGCGCAGGCTGGAAGCCGGGTCGGGGCTGGGGTCGAGAAAGATGTGGCGATGGTCGAACGCGGCCACCAGGCGGATGTGGGGCGACAGCAGCATGCCGTTGCCGAAGACATCGCCGGACATGTCGCCAACGCCGGCGACGGTGAAATCGGTAGACTGGATATCGATGCCCATCTCGCGGAAATGGCGCTTGACCGATTCCCACGCGCCACGCGCCGTGATGGCCATTTTCTTGTGGTCGTAGCCKACSGAGCCGCCKGAMGCGAAGGCGTCGCCGAGCCAGAAGCCGTAYTCGGCTGAGATCGCGTTGGCGTAATCCGAAAAGCTCGCCGTGCCCTTGTCCGCGGCGACCACCAGATAGGGGTCGTCGCCGTCCTCGCGCACCACTTCCGGGGGCGGCACCAGGGTGCCGGCGACACGGTTGTCGGTCACGTCCAGCAGGCCGCGCAGGAAGGTCTGGTAGCAGGCAATGCCTTCCTGCAGGAAGGCGTCGCGGTCGGTTGCCGCCGGCGGCCGCTTGACCACGAAGCCCCCCTTGCTGCCCACCGGCACGATCACCGTGTTCTTCACCATCTGGGCCTTCATCAGCCCCAGCACTTCGGTGCGGAAGTCCTCGCGCCGGTCGGACCAGCGCAGGCCGCCGCGCGCTACCGGGCCGCCGCGCAGGTGCACGCCTTCCACGCGCGGGGAATAGACCCAGATCTCGAACATTGGCCGCGGCTCGGGCAGGCCCGAAACCAGCGCGGGGTTGAACTTGAACGAGAGGTAAGGGCGTGGCCCGCCATCGGGGCCTTGGCGGAAATAGTTGGTGCGTACCGTGGCATTGATCACGCCCAGGAACAGGCGCAGGATGCGGTCCTCGTCCAGGTTGGGCACCTGGTCCAGGGCGGTGCCGATGGCTTGCAGCAGGCGCTCGCAGCGCGCCGCGCGGGCGCTTTCCGCGACGGGATCGAAGCGTGCCACGAACAGTTCCACCAGCCGCGAGGCGATGGCCGGGTTGCCGGTCAGGGCCCGTTCGATATAAGCATCGCTGAAGGTCGATCCGACCTGGCGCAGATAGCGGGCATAGGCGCGCAGGATGGTCACGTCGCGCGCGGCCAGTTCGGCGCGCAGCACCAGCCGGTTGAAGTCGTCGTTCTCGATCTCGCCGTTCCAGGCGCGCGCGAAGGCATCCTCGAACAGCGCCTTGATGCGTGCGATATCGGCGCCGAGGTCGATGCCGGTAGCCACGCCATCGGCCATTTCCAGCCCGAAATCGTGGACCCATACCGGCGCCGCGCCGTTGGGCTCGACCAGGTAGGGGCGCTCCTCGTCCACGCGCACGCCGAGATGCTCGAGCATCGGCAGGCTGAGCGACAGCGCGATCGGCTCGCGTGCCCGGTAGACCTTGAAGCGGAACGCACCCGGCGCGGCTTCGATCGGCCGGTACAGGTTCATGGCGATGCCGCCGCTGGCCTGCGCCGCTTCCATCAGTTCGATATCCCGCACCGCGGTGCGAGCCGGGTAGTCCTCGCGATAGCCGGCGGGGAAGGCGTCGCCGTAGCGGCGCAGCAGGCGGTTGCCTTGCTCTTCGCCGGTGCTGTCCAGCAGGGCGGCGGCAAGGTCGTCCTGCCAGCGGCGGGCGGCCTGCACGATGCGCTCTTCCAGCTCCGCGGCGTTGACATCGGGCATGGTGCCGGGATCGCCGCGCACGATCAGCTGGATGCGCGCCAGCGGCGACTCGGAGAGTTGCGGCGTGAACTCGCAGCTATTGCCGTGGAAGGCGGTCATCATCAGCTTCTGGATGCGCTGGCGCAAGTCGGTGTTGTACTTGTCGCGCGGCACGAACACCAGGCAGGAGACGAAGCGGTCGAAGCGGTCGCGCCGCACGAACAGGCGAATGCGCTGGTGCTCCTGCAGGCGCAGGATGCCCAGAGAAATGCCGAACAACTCATCTTCATCGGCCTGGAACAGTTCGTCGCGCGGGTATTGCTCGAGGATGGTGACCAGCGACTTGTAGAGATGGCCCTTGGTCAGGAACCCGGCGCGGGTCAGGATATTCTCGAACTTGCGGCGTACCAGAGGGATGTCCGCGCTGGACATCATGTAGGCGGTGGAAGTGTAGAGCCCCACGAAGCGGCGCTCGCCGAACAGTTTGCCGTCGGCGCCGATGAGCTTGACGCCGATGTAGTCCAGGTAGCCGGGCCGGTGCACGGTGGCCCGCGAGTTGGCCTTGGTCAGGAAAATCGGCGAACTGCCCTCGATGACGGTGGTGGCCGCCGCGGGCAACTCGGTGAGCGTGTCCGCGTCGGGCGTGCGCAGGCTTTCGCGCAGGATGCCGGCACCGGAGCCAGCCACGCCACGCAGGTAGAAGCGGCCGTCCTGGTTCACGAGTTCGTAGTCGCGCTGGCCCAGGAAGCAGAAATGATCGTCCAGCATCCATTCCAGGAAGGCGCAGGCTTCCTGCGTATCGGGCTGGCCGCCCTCCGGACCCTGTGCCAGCTTCTCGATGGTGGTGCGCGTGATGGCCGTCATCTGCGGCCAGTCTTCCACTGCGGCGYGCACATCGCCCAGCACGCGCGCAATGCCGCTGCRCAAGGCTTCTTGCGTGGCAGCATCGCCGCAGCGATCCACTTCGAAATGGATAAAGGATTCGAGGCGCGGGCCGCCGGCGGGTTCGTTCGTGGCCGCGTCGCCCTCACTGCCTAGCCCCACTTTCGCAATGGTGCCGTCCGCGTTGCGCCAGACCTGGAAGACCGGGTGAATCGCCGAGTGCAAGGCCAGGCCAAGCCGGTTGACCTCCATGGTGACGGAGTCGACCAGGAACGGCATGTCATCGTTGACGATCTCCACCACCGAGTGATCGGAGTGCCAGCCGTGCTGTTCAAGATTGGGGTTGTAGACACGCAGCCGCGCGTTGCCAGGGACGAAGCGCTGGGCGGTCTGCCAGTGCGCCATGACCGCGCCGTAGAGATCCGCTACCTCCCGCTTGAGCAGGTCTTCGGCATCGGCCAGGTCGTAGTAGTGGCGCAGGAAAGGCTCGACCTTGACGAACGTGTCGCCGGGCAGGCGGCCCTGTGCAAACTGGATGAGGTCGGCCAGCAACTGGGCCAGTCGCGCTTCGCTTTCCGCCAGCATGGTGTCTCCCCCAGACGGCTTGTTTCGGCAGTTTCATGCTGGGATAACCCGGCGTGGCACCGATGCGCGGTGTCCTCGCGGTGGCAGCATGACCGTGCTAACTACTGTAGAGCATAAAGGGGGGCGCCGCGCACAAAGTGCGCTGCACGCCTGTGGGGAGCTGCCGCATGGCGAGGCGCTGGCATGCGAAAGGGTGGCTATGAAATTTACGACTGGTTTTTATGATTTTATATCTTCGCAGGAATGCTTTTCCCGTGGCTACACTGCTTACCTGCGCCTTACCGGCCGGTAGGACGCGCGAGCCGAGCGGGGCACCGGGTCCTGCCACTGCGCGCGGTACAGCCCCAGCCGCCGGGACAGGCATCATGGAGACATAAAGATGTACAAGGAACGTATCCGGCTGGCCAGTCTGCTCGACAAGGTGATGCCGGCCCAGGCCGCGGCGGCGATGATCCGGGACGGCATGACCGTGGGCATGAGCGGGTTCACCCGCGCCGGCGACTGCAAGGCGGTGCCTGAGGCGCTGGCGCAGCGCGCGGCGACCGAACCGCTGCGCATTACGCTGATGACCGGCGCTTCGCTGGGCAACGACACCGACAAGCTCTTGGCCGAAGCCAATGTGCTGGCGCGGCGCTTGCCGTTCCAGGTCGACACGACCTTGCGGCGCAAGATCAATGCGGGCGAGGTGATGTTCATCGACCAGCATTTGTCGGAGACCGTGGAGCAACTGCGCGGGCGGCAGATCGCGCCGGTGGACGTGGCGGTGGTGGAAGCCGTGGCGATCACCGAGGAAGGCGGCATTGTGCCAACCACCTCGGTGGGCAATTCCGCGAGCTTTGCGATGCTGGCCAGCAAGGTGATTGTCGAGATCAACCTCAATATGCCGGGCGGCCTCGAGGGCCTGCACGATATCTACCTGCCTGCGCAGCGCCCCCACCGCGAGCCGATCCCGTTGGTTTCGGTGGATCAGCGCATCGGCTTGCCCTATATTCCGGTCGATCCCGCGAAGATTGCGGCCATCGTGATCACGCAGAAGGATGACAGTCCATCCACCGCGCAGCCGCCCGACCGGGAAACGCGGCAGATCGCGGGGCACCTGAACGATTTCCTCCTGCATGAGGTCCGGGCAGGCCGGCTGGCGCCGTCACTGCAACCCCTGCAGGCCGGCATCGGGACGATCGCCAACGCCGTGCTGCATGGCCTGATTGATTCGCCGTTCCGCGATCTCACGATGTATTCGGAAGTCTTGCAGGACAGCACGATCGAACTGCTCGATGCCGGGCGGCTGACCTTTGCCTCGGCTTCATCCGTCACCTTGACCAGCGCCGTCTACGCGCGCTTCCTGGCAGACCTGGAGCGCTACAAGTCACGCGTGATCCTGCGCCCGCAGGAGATCAGCAACCACCCGGAGATATTGCGCCGGCTCGGCCTGATCACCATCAACACGGCGCTCGAGTGCGATCTCTATGGCAATGTGAATTCCACCCATGTGGGCGGTACGCACATGATGAACGGCATCGGCGGCTCTGGCGACTTTGCCCGCAATGCGCACATTTCCGTATTCGTCACGAAGTCGGTGGCCAAGGCCGGCGCCATTTCCAGCATCGTGCCGATGGTTTCGCATGTGGACCACACCGAGCATGATGTCGATGTCATCGTGACCGAGCATGGCCTGGCCGATCTGCGCGGTCTGGCGCCGCGCGAGCGCGCGCAGCAGGTCATTGCCAATTGCGCCGATCCGCTGTATCGGGATCTGCTGCGTGATTACGTGACGCGCGCCGCGCGCCGCGGCGGACATACGCCGCACCTTATCGAGGAAGCGCTGGCCTGGCACGCGCGCTACCGCGAGGAGGGCACCATGGGCGGTCCCCAGGCAGCGCTGGCGGCTGCGTAAGCGGCGCGCGATTTTCCGGCGCCTCGTCCTCCCCGGGTATCCCTGGTTCTCCCTATCCCTTGAAGATAAGCACTGCCAGCACCAGGGAGGAAGCCATGAGGATCAGCACGTCTAGCATGATGGTCTCCGAAAAGGAGAAGGCCTGCCACGCCACGCAGCGGGGAAACCAGTGCATGCGGCAAGCGATGCTGGCCTGATCCTGCCTGCCTCCCGCAGGCCGGACAGTGCGCTGGCGCACCGTCCGGCGGGACGGCCTGCTGCCTGTGCCCGCGGCTTACTGCTTGGTCTTGGCGCCGTCGGTATAGGGATCGAACGAGCCGGCCTTGGCGCCGTCGGTGTACGGGTCGGGTTTGCCGGCCTTTGCTCCGTCGGTGTACGGG